>JANLYZ010000243.1:0-13351 GCA_031365905.1 Chloracidobacterium sp.
AGGTTTCCGCCGCGCGTTTTTGGAGTTGCGTGTGACTGACCGGAGCACTGGACAAACTGTGTGGTGTTCAGGCTGTACGAATGAGTTGGGCGTCATCACGGATGGCGCGGGCAGCCAAAGCAAGCGGCTGCCTTCAGAACTCTTCGACGTTTACAGCGACGGCAGCAAACCCGCGAACCACGACTATCCCGCTCCCTGCAACGGCAACTACCTGCCGGGCGTTAACCCGCAGTATTACCAGCCACACTTTTACTGGGACTTGAAAAGGAATACCGGCGCGCCGATCACGCGACAGGATCAGGTGCAGATTTACGAAGAACTGAATTTGAATAATCAGTGTGCGCTGACGACCAGCTTCATCCGGCGCGATTATCAATTAAAAGACAACCGACTGTTGCCGTTCGGCTGGACCAGCAACGGCCCGCTGCGACCTGACAAAACTCCGTACATTCCGGAAGCGTTCCTGGAACAAACTCATCCGATCCAGGTGGGCCAGGATCCGGCTTACGCTGACGGCAGCGGCACTAACGTCGTTAGATACGAGGTGCCGCTGAATGGATTGAACCCCGCCAACCTGAGTGTAAAGGCGACGCTCTACTACCAGGCGATACCGCCGTATTACCTCAACGACCGCTTCAGGCAGGCACCCGATCAACCGGCCACGCAGCGGCTGTATTACCTGACCTCCAATCTGCAGACGAAGGGCACACCGATCGAGAATTGGAAGTTTGCGATTACGAGCCACAGCCGGCCGGCGACGGCTCGTTGAGATGCTGAGAGGGAAGCCAGCCAACAGATGCAACCAGCAACCAATCACTGCGGCTCGGCCGCCGCTCAGTGCGGTAAGGCTCCGCCTTACCGTGCGAGTGTATGAATAGACCGGGAGGCTGCGCCTCCTCTTCTGAGGCCCAGCCTCAGAAAGAAATAGTTGGGGATGTCGGCCGGTAAGGCAGAGCCTTACCGCACGGTGCGGCGGCAGAGCCGCAATCGCTAGGCAACATGCTTCAAGGCGTTGCGCATCGCCGTCGCTGACTGCCAACGCTCCGTGGGATCTTTGACGAGCGCGCGATCGATAATCTCGCATACCGGCGCCGGCAGTTGCGGCGCGCGCTGCCGCAAGGGAATTGCCGGTTGCTCGAAGATCGCCTTGATCGTTTCAGCCATGCTCGTATTCCTGCCAATGTTCAGCGCCAGCCGCCCGGACAACAAGCTATAGGCAGTCATTCCAACCGCGTAAATATCTGACTGCGGTTTGACGTCGCGAAAGTTTCGAAGTTGTTCGGGCGACATGTAAGCAAGTGTGCCCGCCATCTCGCCGGCGAGGGTAACTCCGCTCATGCCTGATCCGGTGAAACTCTTGGCTAGTCCAAAGTCGGTCAACTTCGCCGATAAGTTCGGCATCGTGCCGCTCACCAGAATGTTTTGATCCTTAATGTCGCGATGGATGAAACCCTGCGCGTGTGCGTACGAAAGTGCATCAAGCGTTTGCGAAATAATCTCGAGCGTGTCCTCCGGCGGCAGGCGACCTCCGCGCGCATCCGCAAGTTTGGCCGCGTCGGCGCCGTCGATGAATTCAGTAACCAGGTAAACGACGCCGTTGTGCGTGCCGCGATCGATAAACTCCACGATGCTTTTGTGTTTCAGCGAAGCCGCCACGTCAATCTCGCGCAGGAAGCGGCGCATCGCCTTGTCGCTCACGGCAAACTCCGGCAGCAGTGTCTTGATAGCCACGGCCTTTCCGGTAGTCTGATGGCGGGCGAGCATTACGCAACCCATGCCGCCACGGCCCAGCACGCGAACCATGTCATAACCGGGAATAGGCTGTGGAGTTTTCCGGAGTTCAATCCGGCATTCCTCGCAAAGGTAAGTTAGGTGTTCCTCTGCGGAAGCGGCTTGCGCTTCTTCGCGCCGGCCGCAGTTCAAACAGGCAACCGTGATGATCGTAGGACGAATAGAGTTGCTCGGTTGCTGGTCGCTCGCGTTTGTGTTTTCGTCAGCATTCACTTCCACCAGCAATACCGTCTCGCCACCCTGAATCTGTGCGCCGTTCTCAAGAAACGCTTCCGCAACTCTTTGGCCGTTTACAAACGTGCCGTTGGTTGAACCTAGATCGCGCAGGAAGCAATGCGGTGGCGTGATTTCCAGCAGACAGTGATTGCGCGAGAAGAACCGATCGTCAGTGAGGCAGAGATGGGCTTCCTTGCTGCGACCGATCAGAAACGTGTCGGGTTGGGTGAAACAAAACACGCGTCCTTCGTAAGGTCCGGCCAAAACTCGTAGGTTGACTTGCATGTGGGAAGTCCAAAGTCCAAAGTCCAAAGTCAGAACCGAGTCCAATGTCCAATGTCCAGATTATGATTCGCCAAAAGGACTTTGAACCTTGGACTTTCGACGTTGGACTATCTCTTTATTTCCAGATCGTCAAACGCGATATCCGCGGTGTCGCTGGTGTAGAGTCCGGCGATGCCGCCCTTGAAGTTTTCGTCGTCCTTAATTCGATCGACGTATTGACCATTGATATAGAACGTGAGTTCAGAACCGCGCGCTCGCACTTCCAACTGGTTTGCTTCCGTTCCGGTAAGGATCGCGCTGGACTTAGTCCACGCTACCAACTCCGTCTGATCGCCACCCTTGTGTTTGATGATTTCATACTTTGGCTCCGCGCCGGTATAGATCAATATGGCGTAGTCTTCCAGCTCGTTCGTTGCCGATCTTTCGCCATGTACTATCAGGCCAAATCCCGACGCTGCCGGAGTGCCGTCAACGCTATGCGCCGTCACGGTGATGGTAGCGTTTGCTGTTTTGTAATCCTGCGAAGGCGCGTACATAACCAAATATTTACCCGCTTTCGCACGCATGTGGTATTCGTCATCGGCATACCAACTGTCGCCATAATCGTAATTGCCTGTCGTCCATTTGTGGCTTGAAAAGTCGTCGGTAAGCGACGAGGGAAGGTCAGCGTTTGCGTTCTTGTTGGTATTACCAATATTTGTGTTGGCGTTTGCGTTGCGATTACGTGAATTAACATTCGCGCGATTCTCGTTCGCATTTGAGTTTGAACCGACGTAGGCGATGATCAAAATCACTGCGCCGATTCCGAGAACCGCAGCCAACGCGAGGACCCCCAGGATCCACCAGATCGCTTTTGACTTTTTCGGCGGCGCTCCGGCAACTGAAAGCCGCGACTGCTGCTGTTGACCAAACGAAGAACCGTGGCTCGCGGGCGGAGCAGACACCTGGTAAGTCGGCGCCTGGGCCTGACGAATGACCTCGGGCGGTGGCTTCGTGTCGCGCGGATCGGTGTAACGAATCGTCGCATTCAGATCAACGCCGGGCGTAGGCGTGGGACTACTCGTCAACGGCGTGCCATCTTCCAAACAGAAGTTAAGCGACGCATCGGTGTAGGTACGACTACAAGCGGGACAGGTTTTCATAATGGCTGAGAAGGCGAACTGTTGGTAAAGAAGTGTTCATTGCGGAACCGGAGCGGTAGCGGTCGGATGCAAGACTCCTGTGAATAATTGGCGTTCGTATTGCAATTAGAGAGTTGTTCAATGTTGGATCCGATCCCGGTTCTGCATTCGGCAACCCACGCTTCGGTCTGACTTCTGACCTCTGATCTCCGCTCTCTGCCATTATAGGGAAACCCCGGTGAGGCTCAAGGGCCGATAGGTTTACCGCAGCGACCGCAGAATTTTGTGACGCCTGAATAACTGCTCCCACATGTTTTGCAAACAACTTCGACCGCCCGCGGTTGGCTCCAGTCAAGCGACGCTGGGGCGCCGATGGGAATGCCACACTGGCCGCAGAATCTAGTCGTGGCCGGGTATTCCTTTTTACAGCGCGGACAGTTGATCGTGGTGGGCCGCGCGCTGACGGGACTACTGGGAACGTCAGGCACTGCGGTTACAAAAATAAATCTGTTATTGCCACAGCGCCCGCAAAACTTGATCCCTTCGGCGAAGCGCGAACCGCAACTCGCGCAAGCAACGATGCGCGGCGCTTCGCCACCTGCCCGGCTGGCAAGACTGCCTCCCTGCGAGGGCGTCAACTGCGCGCTCGAAGGCGCATTCTTAAATTGCGCCTGAATAATTTGTTCAATGCCGTCCGGGCGAATCTCGATGACGCGCTCGTCGTCAACCTCGCCGCTGCGCGCCACGCGCAAGACGTGTTGACCGGGTGGAATCGAATTCAGAATCACGCGCCCGGAACGTCCGACGCTGCTATGTCTTTCATCGTCAACATAAACTTCCGCGCCCTGCGGCGCCATCACCACCAGCCGCGACTCCCTCTGCCTGGGAGCTTCAAATTGTTTTCCCGCCGCCGCCTCAAGTCGATCAAACCATTCGTTTGCATCGGCGGGTCGCTCCGCCGGGTCGCGCGCCAGTGCCTGAAGAATTACCTTGTCAACTTCCGTGGAAATATCCGAACGCAAAGTCAACAGTGACGGCGGCGACTGCATTAGTTTCTGCGCCACGAGCTGCGGCAGGTCGCCGATGAAGGGCGCACGACCGCCGAGCATGTGATACGCAATCGCGCCCAGCGCATAGATGTCCGAACGCGCATCAAGTTGCACGCCGGGCTGCATTTGCTCCGGCGACATGTATTCGGGTGTGCCGATAATGCCGCGTGATTCCGGTCCGCTTTGGGAAGTTGTATCGCTCTGATCGGCATGAATGATTTTTGCCAGGCCGAAGTCACCGACTTTTACGAAGCCGTCGTTAGCGGCAGCGCTGCCGGTGCGTCGCACCCGCTGCGTGATGAAAATGTTGGCGGGCTTGAGATCGCGGTGCAGAATGCCGGCATCGTGCGCGGCTTCAACGCCGGCAACTACCTGACCGAGAATCGTGATGGTGCGGTGAATGTCGAGCGTGCCTTCGCGCCGCAGTAGTTGATAAAGACTCTCGCCGTCGACGTATTCCATGACGAGAAAGAAAACGCCCTCGGGGCTCTTGCCAAAATCGGTGACGTCAACGACGTTGGGATGGCGGACTGACGCAGCCGCGCGAGCTTCGCGCTCGAAACGCGCGATCGCTTCGCCATCCTGCAACGACTCATCGCTGAGAATGTCCGGACGCACGGTCTTGATGGCGACCTTGCGGGTCACGAGATTCTGGTCGCGCGCCAGGTAGACCTGGCCCATCGCGCCTCGGCCGAGACGCTTCTCGAGTAGATAACGCGCCGATAGCAGCGTTGGACCCGGCAGCGTGTGCTTCGTGTTTGCCTCGTCCAGCGGGCACACGGCAACGTCGTCTTCATAACAACTTTCGCAACGTGGACACTCGCGCATAGATTAGGTTCCAAATTCCAAGGTCGTGTCGGCTTCACAGACGCGGATACTTTATCACTTAACACAATTCCACGAATGCGGCTTTGCCGCCGCACAGTGCGGTAAGGCTCCGCCTTACCGTCAAGCCAATATTCTATCTCTGAGGCTCCGCCTCAGAAGAGAAGATTCTTGCATCTTCCTGATCCTGGCTGGATCTCTACTCCCATAGCTCTTCCGTTGGGTCGTATTTATTCTGACGAGCATTCCATGCATGTCATCTCCAAAGATTCGCCTTGCTACTTTCTGACGTCGGTCGCCAAAGACCGACTGCCGGTATTTCGCAAAGACGAAATGAAGGGCATTGTTTGCAAGGCACTGGACGAGGCGCGTAAGTCAGGAAAGTTTGCTCTCTACGCCTATGTGATCATGCCTGATCATCTGCATCTGATTACTGATTCTGCTCGCTCTTCGGAAGATGCTCTTCGCTTCACTAATGGAATCATCAGCCGTCGTTTGATCGCGCACCTGAAGGAGCAGGGCTACGAAAGTTCATTACTAAAGCTGCGGCAGGAAACGAAGCGCAGGCATTACCAGCATTCGCTCTGGGACCATCTCCAAATGTACGCCTGTTGCTCACCGAAGCCATGCTGCTCGAGCGCGTGCATTACATTCATGAGAACCCCGTTCGGGCCCGATTGGTGGAACGTGCAGAGGACTACGGCTATTCAAGTGTCCGTTGCTGGAATGGACTCCCGCTCGAAAATGAGCCGCTGGTAATGGATCTGGGAAATATAAAGTGGCGCAGCGGGAGGCGCAGCCTCCCTCATTCTCGAGGCTCCTAACGGTAAGGCAGAGCCTTACCGCACTGGGCGGCGGCAAAGCCGCGGATTGAGCTTGGATCAAAATCCTGTCCCTGAAAAGCCCTGCCTAAACATCAACTGGCAGAATCAAGCAGCAGCTTGCAGTTCCGAGGTGCATCCCGAACAGCGCGTCGCGGCAATCGCAATGGGCGACAAGCAATAAGGACAGTCTTTGGTCAGGACGGCGACTTCAACACGTTTTCGCCGATTCACCGCTTTCACGATCAGGAAGATCACAAAAGCGACGATGAGAAAACCGATCACGTCATTGAGAAAAGCGCCATAGGCGATCACGGGCAGCCCTTTGGCTTTTGCTTCGGCAAGCGTAGCGGGATGCTGGCCCGAGAGATCGATGATTAGGTTTGCGAAATCGACCTTGCCGAGCAGCAAGCCGATAGGCGGCATGATTACGCCTTCAACCAGCGACGTAATGATCTTGCCGAAGGCGGCGCCGATAATTACCGCTACCGCCAAATCAAGCACGCTACCCCGGGAAATAAACTCACGAAATTCTTTTAGCATAGGATCTCCTTAAAGATAGCCGGCGGCTGCTTTGGAGTGCGGTGACCTGTCACCGCTTTTGTCCGCGGCGGTTGACGCCGCGCACTCCCGAGTCTGCCAACTCCAGTATGGCTGCGACAGGTCGCAGCCGGCCAAAGCGGTGACAGGTCACCGCACTCCAAAAAGTCCGACTTTGGATTTCTTATCGGCACGCGGGCTTATATCCCGCCCTCTCAGCGTCTTCCTGCGACTTAAACACTACTCGATCCGCGGCCGTGATCTCGTGTGGCGGTGGGCAGCCTGCCGTGTAGTAGAGTTTTGCTTTCTTGTCCGCCACGATTTCAGCCGGCGGCGTTTCTTCCCTGGCGGCTGTATCCATTTCCTCTTTCGCTTCGCGGCGAGCGGCGATAGTTTGCTCGGCGGTCTCGTCGATGATGTGGAAACTCGGGCCTTCGGAGACCATCGTCACCGTTATTTGAAAGTCAGCGCAATAGATTTGCTGGCCGCGGATTTTCCAGGGTTTCCAGGCGGCAGGCAAGTGCAGCGCTTGCGAGATGCCGGCGACGAAGTCAGGCACCGTTTGCCATTTGAACGTGCCGTCGTAACCAAACCAAAGCGAGGTCAGATGATCATCGAGGAAGTCGAGCGAGATGGTGCGGACACCGCTCAACGTAGTCTTATCGATGGTGGCACTGAAGTCCGGGTTGATACTGGTTTTCGAAACGCCAAAGTCGTCGACTCTTCCGAAGACAACTTGCGGCACACGTGTTTTGACCTGCGCCGTCGTCATGCCAAGCTGAAACCCAAACAACTCGGGAGCCGCGGGAAGCTCCGCTAGCTTCAACGTACATTTATTGTCCTGCGCGAAGGTGCTGCTAGCCAGGAGGAGGAGCACTAAGAGGGCGAGTGACGTCAGCTTCATTATTTAACAACCGATCAGGTTTGAAACGATTTTCCATTTGTCATTTTTCATTTGTTATTGGCAGGAGCGACGAACAAGGTTGGATGGCGCGCGCGCGCTCTTCAAAATAAAAAATGATAAATGAAAAATGATAAATGAAAAATCTCCGCTCTTCCTTTATTTGATCAGAGATCTAATCACGCGTTCCAACTCTTGCGGCTCGAACGGCGTGGAAACATATTCATTACAACCTGCCTTCAACGCATGCTCGCGATACTGGTCCGCGCCATAAGCTGAAACGGCAACGATCGGTAGTGCGCGAAGATCTCGAAGCTCGCGAATCTTGCGTGTGGCGGCGAGCCCATCGAGCTCTGGCATTTCCACGTCCATGATGATCAGGTCCGGCCGCTGGCTCTCCGCTGCCGCGATAGCTTGATTGCCATCTTCGGCTTCCACTACGCGAAACCCTTTTCGCTGCAACCAGGTTCGCAGCAGTAGTCGGGTGTCGTCGAAGTCGTCCACGACGAGAATCGTGCGCTGACCCCGGTCCGCATTGTTTACCTCAGGACCCATGATGCTCGTTACAGTTTGACGTGGGAAGTGCTGCCTGGGAATTGCAGCCTAACATTCCGAGGTCGAAACTCCCAAATCGTAGCGGCGGCCGGATTAACGTAGCCGTCGTTTGCGCAACGGAGCCGCGTTGAGAAGGTAGCCAGGGGTGAAACCACTGGATCAAGAGCCCACATTGAATACGCGCGTTGCAGACGCGCGACGAACGTTCTGGCGCGCCTTCAGCGCGCGAACGATTTCAACCGTGTGATCCAGACGTTTCACGTCTGGCTACCTTCGTACCGCCGCTGCCGCGGCGGAAGACGCTCAGCCGCGATTTGAAAGGGGCCTTGTAGAAACCTATCCCGCCACCTTTCCGATCACATGAATCTCTTGCGCAGTTTCGGTTGTAGAATCCAGCCGAAATCTGAAATACCGACGCGCAAGGCGCAACTGGAGGTAAGCAAGATCATGCCGTCAACGCATATCAGTTTGCATTGTCATCTGATCTTTTCGACAAAGAACCGTGAACCTTGGATCGGAAGAGCTTGGCGCGAGCGGCTGCACGGTTACTTAGGCGGCATCGTGAAAGGTCTTGAGGGCGTGCCGTTAGCGATCGGCGGAATTGAAGATCACGTTCACTTGTTAGTCGGGCTGAAGTCCTGGCATCGGATTGACTATTTCCTGCGAGACTTGAAGGCAGATTCCTCAGAATGGGTGCATAGAGAGATAGGAAAATCGATCTTTGCCTGGCAAAAAGGTTATGCCGCCATCTCTGTCAGCCCGTCAGACGTGGGGAGCGTAAAGGAGTATGTGTTGACGCAGGAAGAACATCACCGACGGACAACTTTTCAGGAGGAGCTGGTTGAAATATTGAAGGCCAGCGGCATTGAATACGACGCACGCTTCTTATGGTAGACGTGAATGCAAATACATTTCGCCACGACAGCGGGATGAATTGGCGCGGCGGCAGCCGCGCAGAGAAGGTAGCCAGACGTGAAACGTCTGGACGGCGATAATTAAAATGTTTTCCGCCGCGGCAGCGGCGGGACGAGGGTAGCCAGACGTGAAACGTCTGGATCATGACCGTTAAAACCGTCCGCGCGCTGAAGGCGCGCCAGAACGTTCGTCGCGCGTCTTCAACGCGCGGATTCAATTTCATTCTCGTGATCCAGGGGTTTCACCCCTGGCTACCCTCGTCCCGCCGCTGCCGCGGCGGAAAGGACCCGTTAGATTCGCCCGTCTTCCCCTCTGAAACGTTGACGCCGGGGCCTTATTCCGATAAAGTCTCGCGCGTTATTACACTATGCAATATTCCCCGGGTCCAGCCTCGTCAGGCGCATTCGCCCAACGTCCAAACAGTCCCGAGTGGTATCAGTCCAAATTGAAAGTATTTCCTTCCACCAGAAACCAACAGTTGCGCCGCCTGCACTATCGCGTGGCCAATGAAACGCGCGCAGCCCGCCGGCTGACCGACGACAGCGATCGCTAACTGCGAACCGCTGCAATGCGCTTAAGCTAGACAGGCTTGTAACGAGCCTGCCACTTACGAAATTCAAGCCCGGTGTTTTAGTTGACGGATTACAGTTGGATGTAATGCCAGGATCAACTCGTAGTTCACGAAACCTGCTTCGATCATAGTCAGGATCGTCCTGAAGCTGACCCCGCGTTTGGTGCGATCGTAATCAAGATCGATCGTCGCTAAACAAGGTTGCTGGGATCTGAATCAAGCTCGTGTCGAAGCTAACCCGGGTTTGGAGCAGTCTAAACAATATCCCCCTGAGGTTAACTAAGTTTGCCTCGATCTTAACCGAGTGGCCATTTGATCAATAGTCAATAGTCATTGGCCGCTGAAACCCTTGAGGAATTAACGATGCCCCGTACTCATCCCCCCGCAAACCGCCACAACTCCCATGACGGCCACAATCGAAACGCATCCAACCTGCCCGACGCGCCCAAGCGCGCAGGCCAGAGCAGTCGCGGGCGACTAAGCAGCGGGGGACTCCGACAACACGCGGCCGCTCAACTCTCCCAACTTACCCGCGGTTGGATCAAACCCAGCGCGCGCCTCCTAACGATGCTCATCGCCATTGCGGTTGTCGCGGCTGGGCTAGTTGTTTTTACGCGCAGTTCGCACGCCGCCAGTGTTCAAGCAATGGTGAGGTCGTGGTTTGCTGCGGCTCCTTCTCAGCAAAGAAATGCACCCTTAGTCGGTGAAGTAACCTTGACGGCGACGACAGGAACTGCATCGGGTTCCTTTACCACACTCGGAGCTGCATTCACCGCAATCAACGCTGGTACGCACACGGGTGTGATTGCGATCAGCATTAATGCCGACACGAGCGAAGGAGCAACAACCGCAACACTCAACGCGAGCGGTACGGGTTCCGCTTCTTATACGTCTATTTCAATCAAACCTGCTGGTGGTGCGGCGCGCACGATCTCAGGAACAAGCGCGGCAGGCAGCCCGATGGTAGATCTGAGTGGCGCCGACAATGTCACGATTGATGGGTTGAATACAGGAGGGAACGCGCTAACGATTTCAAATGCGCAGACAAGCACAACCGCCGGCACCAGCACTATCCGTTTTATCAATGACGCGACCAGCAACACGATTCAAAACGCCACAATCAACGGCGCGGCATTGGGAGCTTCTACCGGTACGATCCTTTTCAGCACTACGACGGGAACTACAGGCAACGATAACAATACGGTTACGGCTTGCAGCGTCGGACCCGTGGGAGCGGCCTTTCCTGCAAACGCTATTCTCTCAAGCGGTACTACTACTTCGACGACCACGCGAAACAGCGGCATTCAGATCACCAATAACAAGATCTTTGATTTCTTCACAAACTCCGCAGTCATTGCGGACGGTATCCTTGCACAAGGCAGTACGGACTGGACCATTACCGGGAACAGTTTTTACCAGACAGCCACGCGAACTATGTCCGTGGCCGCCAGCGGTTTCATCGGTATATCGATCAGCGATTCATCAGGTGTGAATTTCGTTATTAGCAATAACTTTATCGGCGGCAGCGCAGTGTCGGCAGGCGGCACTGCTTGGACGCAGACTGGTGCAGTTACACATACCTTTATTGGTATTCGGATGTCGATAGGAACGACGACACCATCCAGCCTTCAAAACAACACGATTCAGAACATTAATATCTCGACCTCCACAACCTCGACCATCAATGCCGGGATTTCCGCCGTAACCGGTGCCATGAACATCGGAACAACTACTGGTAATACGATCGGAAGCACGACGGGCACTGGAAGCATTACCTGGACTGGCGCGGGCGCGGGCGCAACCTTGACCGGAATACTATCGGGAACAGGCACGCCGGGAGTAATTGCCATCTCCAACAACACCGTCGGCGGCATTACTGTGGCGGGCGCGGGTACGACAATTTTCCGAGGGATAAGTCTTGCAGGTGCGGGAACAAGCTATACGGTTTCCGGTAATACGATTGGGAGCACGAGTGTAGCAAACAGCATTAGTAATTCAACCAACAATACGGTTGCTGGAATCATCTCGAGCTCTACATCAACAACTGTTTCAATTACCGGCAATACGGTTGCTAATTTAATAACTACTGGCACATCTACAGCAAACACATTGCATGGTATTGAGGTTAGCGCTTCTTCAAATACGATAAGCGGAAATACGGTTCGAAATCTGACATCCTCCAGCATCGCTACCGGCAACGGCTCCACCGCCACTATGATCGGAATTTCGATGAACACCACCACGGCAACTCAAACCGTGTCCGGGAATACGATTCATTCTCTTAGTAATTCGGCTGCGTCAGCTACGGTTGGGATGCTTGGTATTTATTATGCGGGTGGTACTAGCGGAACCAATGTTGTTGAAAAGAACTTCATACATAGTCTTTCTACTACGAGTACGGGACTAGCAATTATCAGAGGCATTTATTGCTTTAATGGCAGTGCGGGTTACCGCAATAACATAATCCGATTGGGAATTGATGCCGCAGGCGCGAGTCTGACTTCCGCTGCACTTTCAATCGAAGGTTTCCGCTTTGATGCACTTTCCACATCTGTCAACCTTGTTAACTTTAATAGCGTCTTTATCGGCGGTACAGGAGTGGCCACCGGTGCGGTCAGCACAGTCTGCTATATCCGCATAACTACTGAGACTACTACTGATTTACGCGACAATATTTTTGTAAACAACCGATCGAACAGTACCGGCACTGGCAAGCACTACCTAATCAACCTCAATGCTGCAACTGCTGTAACTTCAAACTTTAATGACTTCAATCAAACGGGAACGGGTGCTGTCTTCGGTGTCGTCGCAGCCGTTGATTCGACAACGTTTGCCCTTTGGAAAACCAATACCAGTCAGGACGCCAACAGCTTTTTCAGTGACCCACAATTCCTAACTCCAAACGGCACGAGCGCGACGGTAGATCTTCACATCAACCCGGCCGTGACGACATTTGTTGAAGGCAATGGAATCCTGATCTCTCCGCCGACCGATGACTTTGACGGTCAAACGCGCAGCACCCTAACGCCTGTCGACATCGGCGCTGATGCCGGTAACTTTACGGGCGTTGACTTGACCCCGCCAGTCATTACCTACACGACTTTAGGGAACACAACGAGCACCGCAAATCGAACCTTGACCATTAGCGTTACCGACGTGTCTGGCGTCCCCACCGCAGGCGCGGGCTTGCCGCGTTTGTATTTCCGCAAAGGCACGTCCGGCTCGTTTGCGACGACCCAATGCTCGTTTGTAAGCGGGAGTAGCTATACCTGCGCGATTGATTACACGTTGATTACGGGTGGTAGTGTGACCACTGGTGACACGGTGCAGTATTACGTCGCGGCGCAGGACAATGCGGCAACGCCAAACGTGACGACAAATCCGGCAACCGGCGCGTCAGGCTTCACGGCAAATCCGCCTGCGGCGTCAACTCCTCCCACGACCCCGAGCAGTTACAAGATCGCGACGCCAATTACCGGCTCAATTAATGTCGGCACGGGACAGACCTATACATCACTAACAAATGTTGGCGGCTTCTTCGAAACGGTCAACAACAACGTCGTCACCGGGAACGTTACAGTCAACATTACGTCGGACTTAACGGCCGAAGCCGGCACGGTAGCGTTGAATCAATGGACTGAAGAAGGCGCGGGCAATTACACGATGAGTTTCAGTCCGAGCGGAGCTGCGCGTTCGATCACCGGAACCGGAACAAGCACGCTTCTGATCAAACTAAACGGCGCGGACCGCGTGACGTTTGA
>JANLYZ010000294.1:0-46855 GCA_031365905.1 Chloracidobacterium sp.
GGCCTTCTGAGCCGCACGCTCGATGTTGATTCCGTGCTCGTCAGTGCCGGTTAAAAAGAAGGTTTCGATTCCCTGTTGGCGTTTGTGACGCGCAATCGTGTCGGCAACGATCATCGTGTAGAGATGACCGAGATGCGGCAGACTGTTCATGCGCACGAGCGAACTTTTTCACTATCAGGGTGTGAGCGAATTCTGGCGGCGTGCGGCAAAAGCGAAGACGCCCAAAGGTAACGATGCGATCTACAAGGGCCATTACGAAGGCTGGTTCTGCGCGGCTTGTGCGGCTTACAAGACGGAAGACGAATACGCGAAACCCGTCGTAGCAGGCGAACCCCCAACCTGCTTGATTCACGAAACGCTGCTCGATCGCATTTCTGAAGATAGCTACTTCTTTCGCCTTTCGGATTACGCCGAGGCGCTGCTCGATCTCTACAAGTCTCGTCCGGATTTTGTGCAGCCCGAATCGCGGAAGAATGAAGTAACGAGTTTCGTCGCCGGCGGACTACAGGATCTTTCAGTGAGCCGCCTGCGTGCTTCTGTTAGCTGGGGCGTGCCGGTACCGGACGATCCCGATCACACGATGTACGTCTGGTTTGACGCGCTCACGAATTACATCACGGCCATCGGCTTTGGTAACGAAGAACGCGAGCGAGCCGTGGGCTTCGAGAAATTCTGGCCGGCGCTGCATCTGGTCGGCAAAGACATACTGCGATTCCACGCCGTTTATTGGCCGGCGTTTCTAATGGCCGCTGGCTTGGAGCAGCCGCGCGCGATCGTGGCCCATGGTATGTGGGTCGATCCCGCAGGGAAGAAAATGTCGAAGACGCTCGGCAATACCGTTGATCTCGACGTATTGAACCGCCATTTTCCGATCGATGCGATCCGTTATTTTTGTCTGCGTGAAATGGTCTTCGGCCAGGACGGCCGCTTTGGTTATGAAGCGTTGATCGATCGCACCAACAGCGATCTGGCGAGCGGCCTCGGAAATCTTTCGAGTCGCACGTTGACCATGATCGCGCGTTACAACGAGGGTCTGGTTCCATCGGGCGCAATCTCCGAAGACAAGTTGCTCCTGGCCAAGCGCGCCGGCCTGGACACGGACGAAACGGCGGTTTCTGGTTTTGTAGAACACGCGCGTGATCAGTTTCTACAACACCTCGACTCGTTTGCGTTTAGTAAGGCTTTGGAGTCTGCGTGGTCTGTGGTAGCGCGTATCGACAAATTGATCTCGGACGCGAAACCCTGGAACCTGGCAAAAGACGAAAACCAAAAGCAGACACTGAACGCGGTGCTTTATCGCGCGGCTGAGACTCTGCGCTGGCTGTGCGTCTTGCTTTATCCCGTGATGCCCAGCGCAACGCTTGAGATTTGGGATCAACTTGGGCTGAGTGGGTTGGCTGGGGGCCCCGCCGCAATCGATCCGGCGAACTTGAAATGGGGCGACCTCGCTGAAGGAACAAACATTCGCGAAGTGAAGCCGCCCTTCCCAAGAATTGACAAGGTAAAAACTATGAAGGAAATCAACGAGGCTGTCCAAAGCCCAAATAGTAGCGGGACTACGGTTCCTGAGACCGCTGACACTGGGACCGCGGGCGTCCCGCCCGCAATGAGCGCGCAGCGCGAACCAGAACCTCCAACCGAATCCAGCGCCGAAGGCGTTACCAATTTCATCGACATCACTGACTTTACCAAGGTCGACTTGCGTGTAGGCGAAGTGCTCACTGCGGAACGCATCCCGAAAGCCGACAAGCTTCTGTTGTTGTCAGTCGACGTTGGCGAAGAGAAACCGCGAACAATTCTCGCAGGCATCGCACAGTATTACAGTCCGGAACAGTTGGTCGGTCGGAAGATTGCGGTGGTGGCCAACCTAAAGCCGCGCAAGCTTCGCGGCCACGAATCGCAGGGGATGCTGCTCGCGGCTTCTGTCGGCGAGGAAGGTAAGCCTGTGATCGCGACGTTTACGGAAGAGGTACCAAACGGCGCGCGACTGAAATAGTTCGCTGCCCGTGCGCAATCGAAGATAAATGCTTGAATCTGCGTCTGCCATCCGTGTACTCTGTGAGCCAGGTTCAATTTGTCCAACTCCAACTTGCCTGGTTTCTCCATAACAAATACAAAGGAACTGAAGTCTCTGCCGGTTAACTTAGGATCTCCAGCATGAACGCCTCGAAGGGAATCCAAGGCAACCTATCGACGATGAGTGTCCCCGACCTGCTGCAATTCGTGGCGGGTGGTCGAAAGACCGGCAAGTTGAGGTTCGACCGCGCCAAGATCGTCAAAGAAGTTTACCTCGAGAACGGCCTCATAATTGGCGCTACCTCGAACGATCCGAAAGAGTATCTGGGTCAGTTGCTGATTCATTACGGCAAGCTCGATGAAGGGCAGCTCCGCGCGGCGTTGCAAGTCCAGAGAGAAGCGGGCGGCCGGCTGGGCGAAATCCTGGTTTCAACCGGAATCCTCCCGCAGGAAGATGTGCTGGAAATTCTGCGCATTCGGACCCTGGATATAATCTACGATCTATTTCTTTGGGAAGACGCTCACTTCGAGCTCTACGATAGCGAAACACCACCTGACTATTTCATCCGCGTCGAAGTTCCAACTACCAAAGTAATAATGGATGGCGCTTACCGGATTGATGAATGGAAACGTTATCGCACCTTGATTCCTTCCGACCGCGCGCTGCTTGAACTCGGAGCAGGATGGACGTCACAACTGAATGCCAGCAAGGAAGTGCGGCAAATACTTTACTTTGTTGAGAAGCGAATGTCGGTGGCTGAAATCAGCTACAACATGCACGCTTCGCCGTTTCACGTCTATGGGCTGCTTTATGATTTAGTAGATCAGGGAATCGCGCGGGTGGATGGCGAAGCGCCCGAGAGCTTCCAGGCTCCGCAGGTACCGCCGGAGGTGGAGGAGACTATTCCCAAGCTGCTCGCATCCGCGCGCGCCCAAGTCGCTGCCGGTGATGCCGAGTCGGCGGTAACAAATGTTCAGAAAGTCCTGGAGAAAGAACCTAATAATTCCGCCGCTCGGACGCTACTGTTTACGGCGGAAGAGTCTCTCGTCATGCAGCTTTACGCGGCTCCGCTGTTCCCAAACGCGGTGCCGAAAATCGTCATGTCGGACGACGGCCTCACGCTGCAAACGCTGGCGCCGCAGGAGGCGTTTGTGCTGTCGCGAATCAATAACGAGTGGGACGTTAAGTCGATCCTGTCCATTTGTCCCTTCCGCGAAGTCGACAGCCTGCGCATGATCAAGGCGCTGCTCGAACGCGAAATCATCAGCTTTGATTAGCGGAATCAGAACCGGGAGCGATAGCGACCGGCCAAAAAGTGATTCACCAGCCGACTCGAAACGAGAAGCCGTTGATTCCCTGGCCGGTCGCTACCGCTCCCGGTTCTGATTTCCTTGTTGCGAAAGCTGGAAACGCCTTACTGGTTATCCACGGTCGCCTCGATCACGTTCTGTATCGACGATGGCACGTTGGAAAAGAAATCGAATGCCGTAAGCGCCTCCACCTGATCGACGCTGGTCCGATAGGTCCGCCAGTCACTATTGATCGATCCGGAATTTGGAATGACTACCGCAATCGTCCTGGTCGTAGTGGTTACCCGCCCCACATCGTTTGTGCCATTGGTTAGCACGATGATGACTTTCCACGTTTGCGCCGGAACCGCCACGTGACCATTCGCAATGAAGTACTGCAAACCCTGGCCACCCGAAATGATGTAAAGCTCATTGCCGTTGGTAACGAGGGTGCGGCAATAACTCTCCAGATTCGCCCAAACTATCTGATTGTTCGCCGGAAGCTGCGGAATCATGTTGGTCATCAGGAACGTGGCGGAGTTGTCACTGACCGTGATGGTGCGATCGGCCGAAGGACACATGTGCCCGCGATCGAAACCAGAACCGGAATAGTCCGTTGCCTGCACCTGATACCAACCCGCGGGCAGCGTCGTGTCATTCCGGAAATCATTTTGGCGCGCAGCGCTTCCCAGCCAGGAACTGTCGAGGTGCCAACTCACCCAGTTTGACTCACCGTTGTCCCGGTTGTACGACAGCGCATATTGCGGCTTCACCATTAGGTAATTAAGCGGTACGCCCACATCGGTAGTGGCATTGCTCGGGTTTCCCATCGTCAGATGTTCGCTGGCCGGTGGGGTTGGTGAAGGCGTCGGAGTTGGAGTTGGAGTTGGGGTTGGAGCGGTGTAGTCGCTGATCGCAATATTGTCGAAGTTGATGCGATTAGCGCCGCCGGATATTTTGCGAATTTCAAAACGAATTGCATTCGCATTGTTGACGGTGAAGGTTGCCGTCTGAAGCGACGCGGAGCTGGTGGTTACGGTTGATCCAACCTGCGTCCAGGTGCTGCCATTGTTCGTTGACGACCATAACTGCCAGGTACTCGAGCCGTCCGTGCCATACTCCGCATGCTGAATCGAGACGGTCCCTGCGTTCGTCTTATTGAAGTTCATGTGAATGAGACCGACATTGCGCACGCGCGCGGCGTAGGCGCCGGTCTTCTTGTCGCTGGAGAGATTGCCGGTAAGCGCGTCGTCCAGGTACCAGGATCCGGTGCCAAGCGTCACATTGCCTGCGGCGTATGCAGTCTTGCCGCCGGCTTCAAATCCTTCGTTGAAGCCGCTCTGCATAGTTGCCGTCGTCCACGAAATTGCCAGCACAAACAAAACACACCCAAGCGTGAGCAGCTTCGCGCTCACCCCTACATATTTCGACCTTTTCATAAGCGGTGCCCTTTCCTTTAAGAATGGATCGCAAACGCTCGCGCACGAAAAGCCGGCGAGACCTTGCGAACGGTTAAGGACTTTGGAACGCAGATCTCCGGTTTCAAATCTGAAGATTCGCGTGCCGGTACACTGGGCTTGGGGGAGGGTCAACGGACACAGCCGCTGGCTCTGCTAACGTGTGGGAGTGGTTGTCGGGTTACGTGGCTTTCCCAAACAGTAAAACCAGGTTGGTGCTTTACGAAAAGTTTGACTAACTGGCTGCAGCCTTCGCCGGCCAGCAGAAACAGCATTTCGTCAGCCCGTGCGGCATGTTACGCACAATCCGACATCTTGGCTACCAAATTTCTTGCATCCGCTTGGACGCTACTAGGTGTTCGCAACAGAATTCCGTATCCTGCGGTCGAGATGTTCGTTGATTCGCATGCACACATAGACGGTCCGGAGTTCGATTCCGATCGCAATGAGGTTATTCAACGCGCGCGCGCCGCCGGCGTCACAACGATCCTAAATGTTGGGACCGGTGATCCAAGTAGCGGAGCGTTGGAGCGCGCCGTGGAATTATCCGAGCAGTATCCAAACGTTTACACCGCAATCGGCACTCACCCGCACGACGCTCGTCTGTTTGACGATAAAGCAGAACAACTAATACTCAGTCTCATCAAGCAACGCTCGCGCGTTATCGCCTGGGGTGAAATTGGTCTCGACTTCCATTACGACAATTCACCGCGCGAGGTGCAGTTGGAAGTCTTTCAACGGCAACTTCAACTTGCCCGCGCTGCGAAGCTCCCGGTCGTCATTCACACGCGCGAGGCTGAGGCAGAGACAGTTAAGATTTTGAAAGCGCATTGGGTCGGCGGCGGACTTCCTGCGGTCATGCATTGTTTCAGCGGCAGTCTTTGGCTGGCGCAGCAGGCGCTTGAGTTGGGCTGCTATATTTCCTTTTCCGGCATCGTCACGTTCAAAAAGGCGGAAGACTTGCGCGCGATCGCGAAGCAGGTGCCGTTCAATCGTTTGTTGATAGAGACCGACTGCCCCTTCCTTGCACCGGTGCCGTTTCGCGGTAAGCGCAATGAACCCGGCTACGTAGTTGAGGTGGCGCGTTGCTTAGCTGGCCTTCATGAAGAGACTGTCGAGGAAATTGGACGGATCACGAGCGAGAACTTTGCGAACCTTTTCAACCTCGGACTCACGCCTTCCACGATTTAGCGACAACTTTCACATGCCGCCAATTTGGTGTTATCCTCATTTCGGTCGAAACAAAAACTTGAACATCTCCAAAAAACTCTAGGACCAGAATGGCTCAGCAGAATTCATTTGACATCGTATCGGAAGTTGATCGGGCGGAATTGAACAATGCGATCAATCAGACGACCAAAGAAGTGCAGCAGCGGTTTGATTTCAAAGGCAGCAAGGCAAACGTTGCGCTGGAAGCGAACGAGTTGATCCTCACCGCCGAAGACGAAACCAAGCTGCGCAACATGAACGACATCTTCCAGCAGAAACTGGTGCGCCGCGGCGTCCCGCTGAAGGCGCTGAGTTATGGAACTGTCGATCCGGCCGCCGGCGGCACGGTCAGGCAGAAAGTGCAGATCCAGCAGGGCATCCCCCAGGAGAAAGCCAAAGAAGTCGTAAAGTTTATCAAGGACTCGAAGGCGAAGGTGCAGGCTTCGATCCAGGGCGACGTCGTCCGCGTCTCCGGCAAGGACCGCGATACTTTGCAGGGAGTGATTGCCAGTTTGAAGGGCAAAGACTTCGGCATCGACATGCAGTTTTCAAACTATCGCACGAACTGAACAGCTAGTAAGTAACATGCAAGCAACCGAACAAAGCGTAGTGCTCGACAATGTGACGCTCACCGCGAAGCGCATCTTTAGTCTGATCGCGCCGGAACTCGCGCAGGTTGAATCTGAGTTTGAGCGGCAGGCGCGTTCCAACGTTCAGGTGATCGCTTATCTGGCTGATTATCTGCGGGAGTCGGGCGGCAAGCGTGTTCGTCCAGCGCTGACGATACTGGCAAACTACGCCGTTGGTGGCGACGGTTCGCGTTACAACTCTATTCGCATGGCAACGGTGATGGGGTTTCTGCACACTGCGACGCTCGTTCATGACGACATCATCGATAGCGCGGACACGCGTCGAAATCGTCCCACCGTCAATGCCCTCTACGGCAACGAAACCGCGGTGCTAATGGGCGACTGGCTTTACATGTCGGCCTTTGAAACCAGTCTCGCCGAACGTTCGCTACGTATCCTCGATATCCTTACGCGCGTTACGCGAAAGATGACTGAGGGCGAGCTGTTGCAGTTAACGACGCTCGGCAAGACCGACATTTCCGAGCAGCACTATCTCGATATCATCCAACGCAAGACCGCGTTCCTTTTCAGTGCCTGTTGCGAAGTTGGCGCGATACTCGGCGGCGCGAGTGAAACAGAACAAAAAGCTCTTGCAGACTACGGCATGAACCTCGGGATGACATTTCAATTAACTGATGATCTGCTCGACTTCACCTCGACAGACGATGCGCTGGGGAAGGGCGCCGGGGTCGATCTGCTCGGCGGCAAAGTAACCCTGCCTTTGATCTATCTAATTGCCGCCGAACCTCGCGCCCGCGAAATGGTGCAAACGGTGATGACCGAGGCAAGCTACGATAGTGTCGCGCGCAGTGAACTGCATCAGGCAGTCGCCCGCGTCGGCGCGGTGGAGCGAGCTCGCCTGCGAGCAGATGAATTTGCGACTGCCGCCCGTTCGGCACTCGATAAACTGCCCCCGTCTGAGTTTCGCGAATCTTTGGCAGCAATCCCTACCTACGTGCTCGACCGCGACCGGTGATCGTCGCCGGGTTCTCTTTGTGCAACCTTTGTGTCCTCCGTGTCTCCGTGGTGAATAGATCTTGACCACCATCCACCACAGAGAACACAGAGGCACACCCAGAGAGAAGTCTAATTTTGGAGCGATCAAACCCCTTCGTTGGTATTGTGCAAAACGCCAAATCCCTTTAAGATTCGACCAATGTCAGACCGCCCCGGCGAAAACCTTCTTTCCCGCTTAGAACAGAGCCTGCGACAGTCCCGCGCGGCGCGCATGCATCTGGCTGCTAGACTGCGTGAACTCGAGGCAGAAGCTGACGCCGTGCGTGCTGAGCTGGCCGAGATGGATACGCTGGCAACGCAATCGGAGGCCGCCATTTACCGGCTGCTGACTTCGGTGCTCTCCTCAGGCAATCTTTCCGGAAGCAATTTTTCAGGCGGCCTTCCTTCTGATGCTGAACTCGAAGCCGCGATGCGTCCCGCGCCTCCACCACCTCGTCAGCAATTCACGATGGATCTGCGGCGGCAGGAGATTCCGGCGCTGCGGCCCAACACGGAACCCATGACGGATCGCTTTATGGACCGCACGATCCCTCAAGCCGTCACGCTTCTGTTGCGTGAAGAAGGCGGACCGCTCCATGTCAACGAAATTTACAACCGCCTGCTGGAAGGCGGGTTCAAGTTTACCGGACAAAACCCAACGATAAGCATTGCAGTTTCCCTCAACCGCAACACGCGCTTCCGAAAAACCGCGCCCGGCACGTTTGACCTCATGATCCGCGATGCTTCGAAAGCGTCGTAGTCCCAACTAACCTTTAGCTCTAACTACAAGAAAAGAAGATTTTCCATTTCTCATTTGAAATTTTTCATTTGTTATTTTGTCCCTTCGTTTCAGCCTTTATTTTGTCCTAAGGAAACTTGGCAAACGAGAAACTCCGACTTTGCGTGTTCCTGACGCAGTCAATGGCAAAGGAAAATTTCAAATGACAAATGGAAAATCGTTTTATTAGCTACCTGGGTGTGTTGGCGGTTAATCAATCCCGCGAATAGAATACCCAAGCATGCGCGCAATGATTCTCTCTGCCGGCTACGGCACGCGGCTGTGGCCCTTGACCGAAGACCGCACCAAGCCCGCGATTCCAATCCTTGGTAAGCCGCTGGTTGGCTACGTCGCTGAGTATCTCGCGCGCTTCGGTTGTGATGAAATCGCCGTCAACCTTCATCACCGTCCCGAGTCAGTCCGGGCTGCGCTTGGCGATGGCAGCAGGTTTGGAGTGAAGCTCCACTACGTTGAAGAACCGGAAATCCTGGGGACGAGTGGCGCAATCTGGAACGCCCGCGCGCTGCTTGATGGCGACACTTTCGTTGTAGTCAACGGAAAGATCATAACCGACATAGATCTCCACGCGGCGTTTGAAACTCACCGCCGCACGCGCGCAATAGCGACACTTGTGTTGTTACCGAACGCGGCCTGCGAAAAGTTTTCCCTCGTCAAGACTGCTGACGGTTTCCTGCAAGGTTTCGGCGGCCTGCCGCAGCGCGAGCAATTTCTCAACACAGATCCCCCGCTGATGTTTACCGGCATTCAGATTCTCGAGCCGAGGATATTTGACTACATTCCCCACGGCGTCTTTTCGCATTCAACCACCGACGTGTATCCGCAAGCGATCGCGAAAGGTGAACGGGTGGCCGTGCACGTCGCCGCCGGCCGTTGGTTTGAGTTGTCGACAATTCCCCGTTACCTCGCTATCAGTCTGCTATTGCTTCGGGAGCGCGCGCAAACGTTGAGCGCCGGCGTGGACTGCGAAATATCAGCGACGGCTGCTGTCGCGCAATCGGTGCTATGGGATCGAGTCGTAATCGAGGGCGGCGCGCAAGTAAATCGCGCAGTGTTGGGCGATGATGTGAGGATAAGAGCAGGCGAGGTCTTGGAGAATGTAGCCGTCGTGCGTGGCTCATTGATCGAGGGAAAGACGCGACCGCCAAAAGCCCTACAAGGAGAGCTTCGCGGTGACAATTTTGTCGTGCCTTTGGCTGAATGATACAATCCGGCGCACACAAGCAGACTTTGATGGCGAAAATGATCTTGCAGTTTTTCCGGCTCGAAGAATTGAACGCCTCTTTCCCGAATGAGCTCAGCAAAACTGGTGACTACGAGTCCTTTTGACGTTTCCGCAACGGAGCGGCTCTTAAAGTTTCTGGAGAGCCACGGGATAAAGGACAAGCTAATTGTCCCGTTGACGCCTGATGCTTCAACGCGCAGCTACTTTCGCGTTCCGTGGCAAAAGGGGAGGGCTATTGTCGCCGTTTATCCCGAGCCCTTCGATCCTGACTTCCATCCCTACCTCGATGTGACGCGTTTGTTTTTGGAAAACGGAATACCTGTACCGGCGATATATGCAGTTGACGGCCAGAGCGGCATGATCGTTCAGGAAGATTTGGGTGACCGGCAGTTGTTTCGCGTTTACGAGGAAGCGCACAAGGACGAATGCGAGGAATACAAAGAACAAGCGGTCAACTTGATCGCGCAAATTCAGAAGGCCACTGACGCGGCTTACGAGAAAAAGTCAATTGCGAGCCGGCTCGCCTTCGATGAACCAAAACTTTCCTGGGAACTTGACTTCTTCGTCGAGCACTACTTTGGAAGTTTGCAAGGTGAAGAGTTGCGTCACGCTGAAGCCGCGGAACTCAAGGCCGAGTTGAATGATATTGCGGCTGAGTTGGCAGCGCGTCCCCGGGTTTTGTGTCATCGTGATTTTCATGCGGCAAATCTAATGCTCGATGGTCGCGATCGGTTGCGCATTGTCGATCACCAGGATGCGCGCATGGGTCCGGTCACTTACGATCTGGTTTCGTTCCTGCTCGACCGTCGCCTGGAACCCCCATCGCTTGCCGAGCTTCGAGCCTATAGACTATTACTTTTGGATGAGCGCCGTGTGCTCGGTCTGCCGGCACTCGATCCTGATGAAGTGGCGCAGGAGTTTCGGCTGATGACGATTCAGCGCGGGCTGAAAGCAGTAGGAACGTTTTCCTATCAAACTGCGGTTTGTGGTCGTGGCAGCACCTATCAACGGTTCATTCAGCCAACGCTGAGCATTGTGCTGCAAGCCGCAGTTTGGCTCGATAGGTTTCCGGCATTGCGGCGGATGTTGAAAGAACGAACAAACATAAACTTGGTGTAACGCAAACTGTTAGTTTGCGTCGGAATCGCAGGCTCTTAGTTCGAATTGGTAGAATCCGCAAACTAACAGTTTGCGTTACAAAGAACTGAAACGATAAATGGCTACTGAATCACAATCACTGGAAACAACAACTCCGCCACGAACGACAATCAGCCAGCTCGCCGAACACGTTGGTCGCGAAGTAACGATCAGCGGCTGGCTCTACAACCTGCGCTCGAGCGGCAAGATCCTTTTCCCGCAGCTCCGCGACGGCACCGGCGTAGTGCAATGCGTCGCGTTGAAGAACGCTGTCACGCCTGAAGTTTGGGACTCGCTCAAGGGTCTGGGCCAGGAGTCTGCGCTCTCGATTCGCGGCACGGTCAGGGAAGACAGTCGCGCGCCGGGCGGCTTTGAAATTGATCTGGTTGCTGCCGAAGTGTTGAATGAGGTTCATGATTATCCGATTACTCCAAAGGAACACGGCACAGAGTTTTTGATGGATCATCGCCATCTGTGGCTCAGGTCGCGACGTCAACACGCGATTCTTAAAGTTCGTCACACCGTAGTTAAAGCCGTTCGCGATTTTCTGGATGACGACGGCTTCACGCTCGCCGACTCGCCAATCTTTACGCCCGCAGCTTGCGAAGGTACGACGACACTTTTTGAAGTAGATTATTTTGACGGTGAGAAGGCTTATCTCACGCAGTCGGGACAACTCTACAACGAAGCGACCGCGGCCGCCTTTGGCAAGGCTTATTGTTTTGGCCCAACGTTTCGCGCCGAGAAATCGAAGACGCGTCGGCACCTGACGGAGTTCTGGATGGTTGAGCCGGAAATGGCTTATGCGCACCTCGACGATGTGATGACTTTGTCCGAACGCATGCTTTCTTTCATCGCCGCGCGCGTGCTGGAGACACGTGGCGAAGAATTGAAGACGCTGGAACGCGATACGGCTAAACTCGAAGCGATCGTGCCGCCGTTTCCGCGCATGCATTACGACGACGCCGTAAAACTTTTGCAGGAAGGTCACGCTCAGGGCGCGATGGAAACGCGTTTCGAGTGGGGCGGGGATTTTGGCGCGCCTGACGAGACTTACTTATCAGCCAACTTCGACAAGCCGCTTATGGTTCATCATTATCCGGCTGCAGTGAAGGCTTTCTACATGGCGCGCGATCCGGAACGAAACGAATTGGCGCTGGGCGTTGATGTGCTCGCGCCCGAAGGTTATGGCGAAGTGATTGGGGGCGGCGAGCGCGCTACGTCGCTCGAGTTTCTCAAGGAACAGATCGCGCTGCATCAACTGCCACAAGAAGCGTTCGAGTGGTATCTCGACTTGCGGCGCTACGGCAGCGTCCCGCACGCCGGATTCGGCATGGGCATTGAACGGTGCACGGCTTGGATGTGCGGCATCGAGCACGTGCGCGAGACCATTCCATTCCCGCGCCTGATGAATCGCCTGCGACCGTAGGACAACTATTTGGAGTGCGGTGACTTGTCACCGCTTTGGTCTGTGGCAGCTCGACGCCGCACTCCTTGGAATAACTCCACACCGACGTTGGTCGCGACAGGTCGCGACCGAACAAAGCGGTGACAGGTCACCGCACTCCAAAAAAGATGATGGACGAACGCCTGCGATTAGAATTCAACGACTGGGCACGTGCCGGACGCGGCGCCGGCATGGAAAAGGGCCATCGCCCAGTGGGCGAGCAGGCGGTTGAATTGATGAAGCTATCGGCGAGCGCTCGCGTGCTCGATGTTGGCTGTGGATCGGGATGGGCCACCCGGCTGATGGCTGAGAAGGTGTCGCGCGGTCCTGTCATTGGCATCGACATCGCCGATGAAATGATCAAGCTGGCGCGCGAGGAGTCAGCATCGTTCGCCAATGTCGATTTTCAAGTAGCGAGTGCGGAAAAACTTCCGTTCACTGATGGCGAGTTTACGCACGCGTTCTCGATGGAATCGCTCTATTACTACGAGAATATGTTGGCCGCACTCAGTGAAATCAAACGAGTCCTCAAACCGGGGGGTGTGTTTGTTACTGTCGTCGATCTCTATCGGGAGAATGCGCCGTCCGGCCAGTGGATCGAGCAGTTGAAGGTACCGGTTCAATTCTTAGATATTGCGCAGTATCGTTCGCTGTTTGAACACGCGGGCTTTGTTAACGTGTCTGACCGGAGGCTCTACGATCCAGCGCCAGTCCCGGCTGAATACAATGGCGGCTCTTTCAAGACGCGTGAAGATTACATAACTTACAGAGAGTCGGGATCACTCATGATGAGCGGTGAAGCATAACCGCTCGCGTCAGCAAATGTTGTTAGAACGACCAACCAGAAACCCATGACCCAGGAAGCTACGGAACGCATCGTGACCATTTTTGGCGGCGCGAAATGCGGCGAGCTTGAGCCCGAGTACGAACAGGCCCGGCGCCTTGGACAGTTGTTGGCTGATGCTGGTTTCACAATTTGCACTGGCGGCTATCTTGGTGTAATGGAAGCGGCCAGCCGCGGTGCCCACGAACGCGGCGGACGCGTGCTCGGCATCGTGATGAATCAGTTCAAGGCCGAACCCAATCGGTATCTGACTGACAAAGTAGCCACTCCACACTTTTACGAACGACTCCAACAGTTGATAACTCGATCAGTTGGCTTCATTGCGGTTCGCGGGGGAATGGGCACGGTTACCGAGTTGTCGCTGGTCTGGAATAAGATTCAAACGAAAGTTATCGGGCCGCGGCCGCTGGTGTTGTTAGGCGATTGCTGGCCTCCAATTGTGCGCGCCTGGCAAGAACATCTGGTGGTGAGCGACGCTGATGTTGCGGCGCTGGATTTTGCGCGCACAGCGGAAGAAGCCGTAGAAATCATAAATCAAAAATCACAAGGAGTGACCTTATGAACTGTCCCAAATGCGGCGCCCAACTACTGGCCGGCGCGACCTTCTGCGGTGGTTGTGGAAACAAGGTTGAGGCCGCGGTACCAGCGCAACACGCGGGCTTTGCGCAACCACACGGCATCAACATCGACGCCGACTCGCGCGGGCAGGGTGTTGGTTACAATTATGAAGTGCTGCATCAGCCGGCCTTCTCGCTTGCCGTAATTCAACTTCAAGCGGAGCAATCGATTCAGGCCGAGGCGGGCGCGATGGTTTCGATGTCGGCAAACATCGAACTGCAATCCCAGATGAAGGGCGGTTTGTTTGGCGCCATCAAGCGAGCGGCCGGTGGCGAGTCGGCTTTTGTTTCGACGTTCACTGCGCGCGGCGGCCCCGGTGAAGTAACGTTTGCGCCGGGAGCGCCTGGCGACATCGCTGCAATCGAACTGAACAACCAAAACTTTTTCGTGCAATCAAGTTCTTACCTAGCGGGCGATGCGAGCCTGACAGTTGATACAAAATGGGGCGGCGCGAAGTCGTTCTTTGGCGGCGAAGGTTTGTTTGTAATGCTCGTGCAGGGACGTGGTTTGTTGTTGGTATCGTCCTTCGGCGCGATTCACCGCAAGACGTTGAGAGCGGGCGAGCGTTATGTGGTTGACACTGGTCACCTCGTAGCCTGGGAAGGCACAACGCAATACACATTGCGCAAAGCCGCGGCCGGTTTCTTCCGCAGCATGGTGAGCGGTGAGGGCATCGTGGCGGAATTCAGCGGGCCTGGAGAGATCTTGATTCAGACTCGCAACCTGGCAGCGCTCGCCGGCCTGTTGAAGCCTTTCTTCCCAACCCAGGGCGGCGGTGGCAGCGGCTTTAAGATCAACCTGGGTGGGTGAAACAGGGCTGACTATGACCACGGACACAGCCACCGAGGACAAGCGAGAGAGCGTTGTCGACTCCAAGGCCAAAAAAGGTGTTGCCGTCATCGGCGTGCCGCTGGCGTATGGGGCCAGCATGGCGGGCGTCGAACTCGGGCCCGCAGCTCTTCGCGTTGCGAAACTCAATCGGCGGATTGCGCAGCTTGGTTATAAGGTCCGCGACCTGGGCGACCTGGATGTTGAAGAAGAGCAAGCGCCGCCAAGTCCAGGCGATAAACTAAAACATCTGCGGGAGATCAGTGGCGCATGCAAAGAACTAGCGCAAAAGACTGAAGAGGTTTTGACTGCGGGGGAGTTGCCTCTGGTTCTCGGTGGTGACCATTCGATCGCGATCGGATCGATCTCCGGCTTTTCGTCTTATTGTCGTAAGCGTGACGAGCAGCCGGGCCTAATTTGGTTTGACGCACACGCCGACATGAACACGCCGGAGACTTCGCCGTCCGGAAACATTCACGGAATGCCGCTGGCAGTTCTCTTGGGTTATGGCGATCCGCATCTGACAAACATCGCAGACTTTTCTCCCAAACTTGATCCGGCGTTGTGTGTACACATCGGCGCGCGTGACATCGATAGCGATGAACGCGAGCTGGTGCGCAAACTTGGCATTCGTTTCATGACCATGCGCGAGATAGATGAGCGTGGAATGAGCGCGTGCATTGATGAAGCGATTAAGATAGCGGCGCGAGCCAGCGGCGGATATGCGGTAACATTCGATGTCGATGCGCTGGACCCCGGTGACGCGCCGGGATCGGGAACGCTCGTGCGAGGCGGACTGACATATCGCGAGGCACATCTGGCGATGGAAAAGATTGCGGAGGCAGGTGGAATGCGGTCGCTCGAAGTTGTCGAAATCAATACCGCGCTCGACGTTAACAATAAGACAGCGGAGCTTGGGGTTGAGCTAATACTGTCGGCGCTGGGGAAAACGATTCTCTAAAATACAATAAGCAGGAGTACTTATTTGGCGAAGAAGCCTCGCGTCGGAATAATTTTTGGCGGTCGGTCAGGCGAGCATGATGTCTCGATTCGATCTGCGGCTTCGGTGATCGAGGCGATCGATCACCGGAAGTATGACGTAGTTCCTATTGCTATCTCACGGGAAGGGAAGTGGCTATCACCTGCTGAGGCCGTCAACCTTCTGCCCGCCACCGCTCAATCGCTACTGCCGACAACAACGGATTTGGGTTCGCGTGCAGCGGTTGCGATCCTCGGTGATCCGTCTCGTGCTGGGTTGCTTTCGCTTGATCAAAAAAGTAGCGCGGCACGTTCACAAAATCTTGACGTCGTGTTTCCCGTGCTGCACGGACCATTTGGCGAGGACGGCACGATTCAAGGGCTACTGGAGATGGCGAACATTCCTTACGTGGGCTGTGGCGTGCTTGCTTCATCGTGTGGCATGGACAAGGTGGCGATGAAGTTATTGTTCCTGCAAGCCGGTCTACCGATGTGCAAGTACGTCTGGTTTCTGCGGTCCCAGTGGCAAAGTGATCGCTCGAAAGTCATTAAGATGATCACACGGAAGCTTGGCCTGCCTTGTTTTGTGAAGCCGGCAAACCTCGGGTCGTCAGTCGGTGTTTCGCGAGCCGATGATAAAGCATCACTTCAACGTGCCGTGGACTTCGCGGCCCAGTACGATCGGAAGATAGTAGTTGAAGAGGCGGTTGACGCTCGGGAAATTGAATGCGCAGTTATCGGAAACAATGATCCGAAGGCGAGCCTGCCGGGCGAATACGTCGTCTATGATCAGTCGGCAGCCTTTCTTGATTACACCGAGAAGTACACCGAGACTGGACACGTCGAGTTTGTGGTGCCCGCCCCGCTTTCAAAGTCGCTCGTTACAAAAATTCAAAAGATGGCGATTCAGGCGTTTCAATCAATCGATGGATCTGGACTCGCGCGGGTGGATTTTTTCCTCAGGCGCGACTCGAAGGAATTGCTGATAAATGAACTCAACACTATGCCCGGACTCACGGAGGTTTCCGGCTATCCAAAAATGTGGGCGGCCTCAGGCTTGAGTTATACGCGAATGCTTGACGTCTTAATTGAGCTGGCAATGGAACGGCATCGCGAGAAATTGCAAAACAAGACAACGCGCGCCTAGCCTTTAGTTGCGCGGTAAGCCTTTCGCGATCTAATAACCAAATCGCCGCGAGGAGACTTCACCTCCAGCTTATGCCATTTGCCATCGTGTGAGTGATTCAGCGGACGAAACGCGATTGTGTACTGATGGCCGAGTTCATCCGCGATGCTGGCAAAAGCGTCGCGTAGTGCCGGGCCTCCCGGCGTGGCTACAAATCGCCCACCGCTTTTCTCCGCAAACTCTCGCAGGATTGCAGCACTCTGCCGGTTGTTCAAGCCCCCGCCATCCGAAGCTGACATGTCGACAGCATAGATCGTCGCACCGACTGCCAACGCACTCTCGATTGCCTTTTCTGAGGTTGCCTTGCTGTGGTTATCCAGCCCATCAGACAGCACCACGATCGCCTTGCGCTTTTCCGGCCGTCCGGCCAGCGCCTTAGCCGCATCGACGATCGCGTCGTTGAGGGTGGTCACGCCTTCGGCTTTAACGCCGTAGACCATCGGCGCTAGATCTCGGCTACTGGAAAACTCCTGAATCTGTTCCACCTTCGAATCAAACTTGTAGACGGCAGCAACATCTTCATCGCGGAGTCCGTCGAGGAACCGTATCGCGGCTGACCGTGCTAGCGAAAGACGACTCTCCATACTTCCCGAGGTGTCAAGCAGCACGACCGAGGCGAATGGCGATTCATGAACGCTAAAGCTGGAAATCAGCTCGGTCGAAACTTGCTTACCATCCTCGAAGATAGTGAAGTCCGACATACGCAGTCCAGGCACATACTGCCCCGCCTTGTCCGTGACGGTCACGTTAAGAACAACCAGGTCGGTGTTAACCCGGATCACATCGTCATCTTGTTGGGAGCGGAGAGGCGTTGGAAACCCAAGGGTCACGAAGAGGAGCGCAGCTAGCGTCTTTACTTTCCGTGGAATTCGCTGCCGGGAAGTCTGGGACAAAAGTCACACCTTGGCGGGAAGAGTACGAACCAGCCGAATCAGTTCAAGTAAAACATTAGCCTCATCAATAACGGCTGCCGAGATAACGTGCTTTGGCGTCTTCTCGACCTTAACTTTCAGCGATTGGCTCAAGTCGCTCAACATTTCGATCGCGGTGGACAGGTCTTTCGGAGGGTTCTCCATTTCCAAATCGTCTTCGCAGCCACCCGCAGCTCGGCGGATACCCTTGGCGAGCTTCTCCACCTTCTCGAGTTTCTTGATGTCTTCCTGATCCAGCGCGTTCTTCTGCTTAAACGAAGTAACTATCGACCCGCCTAAGGATGAAAGATCGCGAGCACGCTCGAGGTTCTCCTGGTAGTCCTTTTCAGCGGATTTGATGGCGCGCTTTGCTTTCATCTCCTCTTCAACAGCTGAAAATGGTCCTTTGTCATCTTCCTCTTCGACAGAAACAGGCTTCTTCAGTTGGCTATTCTGCTGTGCTTGCGCCAGCGTGAACGACACAGTCAAGACACCAAACAGTGCCAGAGGCATTGCAAGCCTGCTCGCCAGCTGTAATCGATTTCGAGTCATAATTCTCAACTCAAACTAACGCAGGTTGAAAGGAATATCGTGCAACTCTTTGACGAGCTTCGCAGCCCACGAGTTGCACCGACTATTCGCTGAAGAGGGCAGTCGGTCGCGTTCCGCTTATCAAGAGCATTAACTCCCGTCGCCATGCCGACTTCTCACTGATAACTTGAAGCCGAGTGAGCGCGGCTGATAGATCACTTTAGTAATTTTCTTTAGCCGGAGATCACGGGACGCGGGCAGGATTGTCCGGTGAGTTTAGAAACTCACTTCTTTTTCCCGACGGCTTGCCGACGACAATCGTTTTTGGTTCGAGTCGCTCTGGTGGACGCTTCTGTCCCTGGGCCGTCGTATATGGCAGCGCGGCCAGATTCGGGCCCGCCTTCAAGGCGACGAGTCGAGCAGAGCTGTAATCCTGAGCTTTCAACTCCAGCGAATAGCGCCCTTCCTGTTGCGAATCAAGTTGCGCAGGGTTTAGGTGCACTAATCGCGTTTCGAGTGCTCCGCCGCTTCGCCGTTTTAGTTCCAGTTCGACTGATAGTCCTTCTAGTGTCTCGGTAGAAGTGTTTCTCACCACGCCGCCAAGGGTCGTCTTGGCACCTTGCAAAAGTGCCTCGTCAACTATGATCAAAGCCTTCGGTGGCGTCGCGATGTTCGCAGTTGTCCCTGGCGCAGACAAAGCGAGCGACCCGGAGTTTTCCGCATGCCGCTTTCTGATCAGCGCGTAGCCACCGAACACCAGAGCAGTGACGACCAGCGCCAGGACGCCAGCGAGGAACTTCAGTCCCGCCGAGCTTTTAGGTTCCACAAATAGTTCTGCGTGGTGTGATTCAATCATCTCCGGAATCGATCCAATTCAAGTGTTACATTAACCGTTCATTCCACATGACCGGGAGGTGGCGCGCCAGTGATTTTTGTAATAAGTGCCGACAGAAACTCTTCCTCTGCCATGCCTGAACTCGGGAGCGTCGTCCATTCGGCCCCAGTCGCACCATCGGTGCGCCCTTCGATTCTGGCATTCACGGAAATATTGGCGCTATTCCCGTCGATTGGTTGGACCTCGACAGTTATCGTGTAACGGCCGCGAGTCCAACCACGCGAGAGGTTCGTCGTCACATTTGCATAGCGCCCCAGTTCGGCCTGGCTGACTACTGCACCTTTGATGAACGTGTAAGGCTGACTGACAATTATTCCGTCAGCGGGTTTGGAAGCCGCTTCGTCTACGATCAACTTGCGATCGCCCATTAGCTCCGTGATGGCAGTTATAATCACATCGCGCCGTGCCGCCATTCGATAGGGATTAGGAATAGGCGGCACGTCTGGCGTTCGCCCTTTACCGAAGTCTCTGCCTCTTCCCACACCAGTATCGGTCTTTACGCCGTTAATGCCGTTGTCCCGAACGCTCGCGCCGGTTTGGTCCACACCCTTGCCTTGCGCCCAGACTGCAGCAGCGCTCAAGAGAATCATCAAAACGAGACTTGCAAACTTCTTCATCATAAATACCTTTGTTGAGTAGCACCGAGTGTCAGGACTTCATGGGGAAAACGCGAAACGAGAATAGATTAAGGACCCATCAATTTCAAGCAAGACAATCTCAATCCTGCCGATTCAAGCCAATGCTCTCTACCAAAACTGCTGGGAGCGTTTCGAAAGCCATGATTACCTAGCACCCGCTGCGTCTCGTTGCTGTTCCCAGTTCCGCAACGCCCGCACCCCCGCGTCAAAGTCGCTGCTGTTGCTGTAGAAGTTGTGCTTGCCATCATTGCGCGAAGGCTCGCGGACATAATAGAGATAATCTGTCTGCGCGGGATTGAGCGCCGCCTCGAGCGAACTCCGGCCGGGCGAAGCGATTGGCCCGGGCGGCAGACCGTAACGCAAGCGCGTGTTGTACGGGGACTGCCTCTCGACGTCGCTCTTGTAGACCTTTCCATCGTTCCGCCATTTTCCTGCCAGCTTCGATGCATAGATGATGCTCGAGTCGACGGCCAATGCCATTTGTTTTTGCAGTCGGTTGTAAATCACAGAGGCGATGAGGGGACGGTCCTCATTAACCTTGGCTTCCGTTTCGATTAACGAGGCGGTGGTCACAACTTCGCGTGGAGAAAGGTTCATGCTGTGAGCTCGCTCGGACGATTCCGGCTTCCACTCCTTGCGAAATCGTTTGACCATGATCGCTATCACTTCTGCAGGTTTTGTGTCTGGCGGAAAGTCGTAGGTGTCAGGGAATAGATATCCTTCAAGGTTCGTGGCCTTCGGATCAAGATCGCTGATGAGGCTCACGTTATTCATTAAGGGTAATGCCGCAGTTGGATCGGCTAATTGGAATTCCGGAATTTTGTACATCGCATTGGCAATATCCCAGCGCGTCCAGCCTTCAACGATCGTCAACCGAGTGAGGCGTTGTTCGCCTTCGCGAAGCCTGGCAAAAACACCCAATGGGGAGATTGGCGAAGGGAAGTCATACTCTCCCGCTTTCAACTGCGAACCGTTGGCTGTGAGCTTAAGGTAAAGTGTCAAGGGCCACTTGTGTTTGATAATGCCTTCGTCGACCAGCTTACTTACTACCGACGATGGCGATGAGCCGCGCGCAATGTCGACGTACTGCCCGTGCTTTGCGTGCTTGATGGGGGTATGGAGATCCCGATAAATCCAGACTGCGGAAGCGGTCCCGGTTAGCAAGACCACCATGCCAATGGCTAGAAGAATACGTTTCATGCTCATTGTTTAGAGACTTCCTTAGACTAAAGAGTTTGCTCCGCAGGGGGGACGAGGATCCGTTCCGAATCAGCCACGAGAAAATCTCGAAGAATTATGGCCGCCGCTTCACTATCAACGAGCGCTGAGACCATGGATCTTTTGTGCCCTTCCTGTCGCAAACTTTCCTCGGCAGCTACCGAACTCAGCCGCTCATCCTGCAAATAAACCGGAACAGACAACGAGAGCGCAAACTTGATTGCAATCGAACGGACTGCCAATGCGGCGTCGCCAGTTGAGCCGTTCAAGCGCAGCGGTAAACCAATTACCACAGTTTGAGCGTCAAAGCGCTGTACTAACTCTGAAACGTCTCGGAGCAGTTGCTTCCAGTTGGTATGAGGAAGAGTCTCGAGACGAGATATCGCAATTGACAAGGCATCTGAAACAGCGACGCCGATGCGCTTTTCGCCCAGGTCAAGTGCAATGATCGGAGCCGCGGGAACGTTGGCTGCGTTTTTCTGATCGCTTATAGCCATAATTTGAAGCCGGACAAGCGGCTTTTTCAGTTGCTGAAAATCGCAGAAAGTCTTAACAAATGCCTGATAAAGTCAGGTTGCACCCTTAATTAACCGCCTGTATGATACGACTGGCTAAGGAAAAGCGCATGTTCGCAAGCGGCTTTCAGTTTTCGTCTCAAGGCAAAGCACGAGGTAAATAATGTCATTCCGTACGAAGTTCGCACTGATTTTAGCGTCAGCCACTTTGGCTCTTTATACCCTCGTTGGCGGCTGGATAGCGACGCGCGCCCAGCAACCCGCCAACGATCCGAATGCACAACTCAGAATTTTCGAGAGCGTCCTGCAGCATATTCAAAATGATTACGTTGACGAACCTAACATGGAAAAGGTTCGCGCCGGAGCACTGCGCGGCTTAGCTTATGGATTGGATCCGTATTCAACTTACTTGACGCCCGAACAGGTTCGTGAATTTGGTAAGGACTCAAAGGACAATCAGGTTGGTATAGGCGCCGAACTGTCTCAGGTCGCCTCCTATCTCTACGTCATCGCGCCGATGAAAGGCTCACCCGCAGACCAGGCTGGCATTCGGGCCGGCGACATTATCGAATACATCGACGCCAAAGCTACGCGAGACATTTCACTCTACGATGCGAAACAACTTTTGAATGGCGGCGCTGGCTCGGAAGTGAAGCTGCGCATTCTTCGCGCGAATTCTCGTCCGTTGACGCTAACAGTGAAGCGGAGCGCGTTTCGTGCTCCGGCAGCGGAAGGCAGAATGGAGGCGGGACGAATTGGCATTTTACGAGTCAACAGTTTTGCGCCGGGAGAAGCGGCGGACGTGCGCGCCCGTCTTCAGGATCTGATCAAGCAGGGAGCGCAGAAGGTCGTTGTAGACATGCGCGCCACTGCCGGCGGTTCCATAGACGAAGCAGTCGCAGTAGCCAACTTGTTTATTAAGGACGGAACGATTGCGCAAACGTCAGGGCGCGAGGGCAAGTCGCAAAAAACGTTCACCGCTGATCCTAAGGCGGCGATTTTCTCCGGCCCGGTCGTAGGGTTGATTGATACTGGCACAGCGGGCGCCGCCGAAGTGGTAGCCTCTGCTTTCCTTGAACGAAATCGCGGTCAGGTTGTCGGCGAGAAGAGCTTTGGCGCGGGCGCTGAGCAACAGCTCTTCACCTTGCGCGGCGGCGACGGCCTTTTGCTGACAACAGTGAAATGGGCGTCCGCTAGCGGTAAGCCCTTCTTAGGTGAAGATCGCAGCCACTCCGGCGTGACGCCATCGATCGAAGTGAAAAGGCCCGAACTTGCTGACGCTGTTGATCCCGAAGATCTAACGGGTAATGACGACGACGCAGTGAAGCCGAGCCAGTCACCGGATAAGCCGCAGGTAACTCCAGAGACTCCGAAGCCGGCGGTCGAAGACCTCCAACTGAAGAAAGCGCTGGAGCTTCTCCGTGAAAACAAGCAGCCGGTGCAGCGCGCGGCTTAGTCAGGCTTTCATTTACAAACATGAAGAGGTCAGGGAATTATCCCTGACCTTTTTAATTATACGTTGGGCACACATTCCTGCCTGGCCAGTTTCTCTTTCGGAGATCTTCCCCAAACAAAAAGCAAAGACAGGAATGTCTTGTCCTACTTATAGTTCGATATCGAGTATTCAAAGACTCCATATCGGGTAGCGTTGCGTAGGCTTGGAGAAGAAATACATGTTGGCTTTGGATTGCGAAGTCTTTGCATTTGACGGAGACGCACACACAGAACGCGATTCGTCATAGAATGAGGTCGTGCAATCAACACCACATCGCTGAAGGAACGGTGATTGCTGCCTTAGTCGCTGTTAACTCTGCGAACACAGTTCAAGTTTCAAGTAAGGAGAAATAGACTCATGATTATGACAAACAAATTACTACCGGTTGCGTTGGTTGCCGCCCTTATTGGCGGATCAGTTGGTGCGGTGGTGATGCACTCGAGAGCACAGACTGCTGAGCCGCAAACTGTGAGTTCTACGGTGCCGGCCACAGATGTGCGCTACCAGGCAAACGCCTCGGGCCGCGATCAGTTGATTCCGGCGGAGTTCAATTCAGCAGCCGAACAGAGTGCCTATAAATCGGGATTTGCCGACGGTTTTCGTTCGTGTGAATCAGGCGCGGCTGGAGTGAATACTTCGAGCCTCCAGTCTGGTGAGCCACGTGTGGTGTATCGCAACACGGGGCGTAGCTATAACACGGGGCGTAACTATTACGCGCGCAATTACGCGCGTAATTCAAGCACGCGCAGAGTCTATTACGACAATCGGAGACCGCAGGGCCGCAGTTTCTGGCAGAAACATCGTGACAAGCTCACGGTGGCGGCGGGCACAGGAGGCGGCGCTCTGATTGGTGGTCTGATTGGTGGCAAGAAGGGTGCGGCCATTGGCGCGCTCAGCGGCGCCGGCGGCTCTGCCTTGTACACCTATAAGATCCGCAAGCGTAACAGACGTTACTAGGCAATCAATCGAGAAAGTCACTAACATGAGTGCAAATCGTTTCATCGCCTTTGGTGCTCTGTTAGCAATGTTGTGGGCAGTTCCCGCTGCGGGGACTGCCCCATTCATAGCTAGCCCTACTTCTGATGCGATTATGGGCGTTCCGCCGAGCGCGAGTCCGACGCCTCCAAATACAACAGCCGAACCTGATGCTGAGGTAGTGCGCGTGGAGACGAATCTCACTAACGCGCTGTTCACGGCAACGGATAAAGATCATCACTTCATTACTTCGCTGCGTGCTTCGGACATCGGCATCTTTGAGAACGACGTACCGCAAACAATCAGTATCTTCGAACGCGAAACCGATCGCCCACTCTCTTTGGCCATCCTGGTTGACACGAGCGGTTCACAGGAAGCTGTACTTCCCGCGGAAAAAAACGCAGCACGCGTCTTTATTGATTCTGTAATCCGGCCCAACATCGATCGGGCCACCGTGATTTCATTCACCGGCATTCCAAAAATGGAACAGGCATCGACCAATGATCTGCAAAGTCTTCACGCAGGATTAGAACGTGTGAAAGTTGAACTACCTCCGGAAACGTTCGACGCTAACGGCGAGGAGGTGGTTAACGACGACGATCCGCGCGGGTACACAGCAATCTGGGACGCAGCCTGGATGGCGATCGAGAACCTGCGGGCAAAGGCGCCTGAACATACTCGCCTCGCAATTATCATGCTCACGGACGGTGATGACACTCGGAGCAAGATAAAGAAGCAGGATCTGATCGACTTCGCCGTTAAGTCAGACGTTGTGATTTATTCGATTGGCATCCGCGATCGTGACTTCCCGGAGGGGAAGCTTGACGCGGGAGCGCTGCGCAAAGTCTCTGACCATACGGGCGGTCGCGCGTTCTTCCCGACGCAGCCGAGCGAACTACCATCTGCGTTTTCCCAAATCGATCAGGAATTACGATCGCAATATCTGATCGCTTATTCCCCGACTAACAAGAACCGCGATGGTTCCTACCGACGCATCAGGATTGAAGTCATCAACCCGGAGTTGCGCAAGGAAAAATCGCAGTTGTTTTATCGTCAGGGTTACTACGCAAAAGCAAATTAACCCCGACGAACCGCACGACGAGAAAGGCCCTGATCGCTCAGGGCCTTTGCTTTGTTCAGCGGCCAACTCGCAATCTACGTTCGGCAAGAGGCGGCATTGATTTGGACTGGTGGCGTCGCAATTTTCTTGACAGCCTTTGATGCAAGCAATAGAGTGCTGGCTCCTCTAGGAAAAATCACGTTAAGCATAAGGAGACCAACATGAGCATCAAATTCACGCGCCGAAGTGTCACCGCCTGCATTGCGGTTCTTGCGTGCGCTGTTTTAGTGCCAATCGGGTTGCGCGCCGCGGCGAGCAGTACACCCACTTTGGAAGCTTGCGTCAATCCAGGCAACGGCAACCTGCGCCTGGTCGACTCGAGCACACCATGTCACAACAATGAAACGAGAGTTTCGTGGAACACTACTGGCCCAGCCGGCCCTCCAGGACCAACCGGGCCGGCGGGACCAACCGGGCCCGCGGGGCCAACGGGCGCCACTGGACCAGCAGGACCCACGGGGTCAACCGGAGCCACTGGACCAACTGGGCCTCCGGGACCGTCATCCGGTGGACCGCCATTTGTTTGGATCTGCACTCCTGCGTATCTGCCGATGTCGGGTGCGAATACCCGAGCAGATCTCTATGTCTATAACGAAAGCGGTTCGACAGCGAACGTCTCATTGAATATTTTGGACAAAGATGGAAACAATCTGATGGGCCATAACATCCCCGGTACGTCTCCCGCATCGACCTATCCTGGTGAACCGGACGGGACAAATGTGGCGGTGGCGGCCGCTCACACACGAATCGTCAATTGGCTGATGCCAACCAGCGGTGCAGACCCGGGCGCTGATGTCTCGGTCTCGGTTCGCGTTGTTTCCGATCATCCGGTGGTAGTGGCATCACACTTTCAGTTCAATCCAATCGGAATGCCCAACGTCTGCCATCAGGCCCAGTAGTAACCCGTCTGGAATCCCTGTTACAAAAAACGAGGGGCCCTGCGCAAGCGGGGCCTTCGTCCATTCGTCGGACAATATCTCCAAGGAGCGCACCTCATCAACTCGACGCGAGGCTTGTATTGACAATCTACTTCGCCAGCACTACCGTTGCTGCGCTTTCTAACCACCCGCCGTGGAGATTCATCCAATGAATAGACCAATCGTTCTTGTCGCTTGCTTGGCGCTACTAATGTTCGCAACAGCGTGTCAACCGCAGGCTACGCAAACGACTCAGGCGACGCCGGACACTCGCGAGGCGGACGAGAGCACTCTACGCGAGTGGGACGCGCAATGGTCCAAAGCGGCGTCCGCCAAAGACGTCGATAAAACGGTTTCTTACTACGCTGACGATGCGCTCGTGCTGCCGCCTAACGGTCCCGTCCCGACTTCAAAGGACGCACTTCGCAAAACCTGGGAAGGAATGCTGACTGCGCCTGGTTTTTCCGGCGGCTGGAAGGCGACTAAAGTTGAGGTTGCGAAATCAGGTGATATTGGTTTTGTGAGTGGCACCTGGGAGTTTACCTGGAACGACGCCAAAGGTAAGCCAGTTACTGATCGCGGCAAGTTCGTCGAAGTCGTGAAGAAGCAGGCCAACGGTCAGTGGAAGTGTGTGACCGACATTTGGAATTCCGAGCTTCCGTTGCCAGGTGACAAGAAGTAACTTCGCTGCGCAGACTTAATGTTCTTTGGCTCAGGCAGTGAAGCCAGATTTTCCGAATTATCATTCGGTCCTGCTAACTGGTTCTCCAATTCATCTGCGTAATCGGCGTAATCTGTGGATTCAATCTACACACAAGTGATTCAAGCGAACGGTGACACACGATGAACGTCAAACGTTTAACTCCTATTCTCAACGTTTCCAACATCGCGGAGAGTTTCGCCTGGTTTGAGAAACTTGGCTGGCAGAAAGGCTGGGACTGGGGCGACCCGCCAACTTTTGGTGGCGTGTGTTCTGGGCACGCCGAGATATTTCTCTGCCAGGACGGGCAAGGATCGCGCGGCGGCGCAACGCCGCGACACATCGGAGACGATGACACCGGCGGCGTTTGGATGAGCTGGTGGGTGTCGTCGCCCGCTGAAGTAGATGCTATGCATCAGCTGGCGCTCGATCAGGGTCTAACGGTAACGTGGCCGCCAACCGATGAACCGTGGGGCGTGCGCGAGTTTCATCTGCAGCATCCTGACGGTCACACGTTTCGGGTGAGCGCAGGACTGAGGGAAGAGTCGGAGTAATCCGCAGATTACGCAGATTACACAGAACCAGAACCGCGGCGCAGCGTATCGAGATCTTAGTTTTTGTTAAATGCCAGGCTCTTCCTTTTGCCTAATCCCATCTGCGTAATCTGTGTAATCTGCGGATTCATCTTTTTCCGGCAAAAGCATATGAAAACATTCAAACGTTTTCTTAGTTTCATCAGTGCGGTTGCATTGCTTCTCGCCGCGATCCTCGGTTGCAAGCAGACAGCGAAACAACCCGACTGGACCAAAGCCAGGCGGATTGCCGGCAGGGAACAGGGACTGTCGCATGTTTCGGGACTAGTCGTTGACGACAAGTTTGCTTACGTCACGATTGGCGGCACCGTCGCCGACCAAAACGAAGGGCATAGTGGTCTGCGGAAAGTTGCTTTGGACTCGGGTGCGGTGACAAGTCTCGACAACGGCGAGAAGACGCCGCAATCGGATTATGGCGGCATCGCGATCGACGAGAAGTTCATTTATTGGAACGCGGGCGGGAGCATCCTCCGCATTGCCAAAGAGGGCGGCAAGCCGGAGACGGTCGCTGCGGAACATGTGGGCATCGGTGTCGATCTGGTTGTCGACCACGAGAAAGTCTACTGGGCCAATCACGGATACTATTCGGCGGCTAGTCCCACGAAACCAAGCCCGGTTTACGCAGTCGCAAAACAAGGCGGGAAAGTTGAGGCATTTTCTGTCGAGCAAAACACTCCTCATAGTTTGGTAGTCGACGAGCAGTTTGTTTATTGGGTTACACCGTCGAGCATTGTGAAGCAGGCCAAAGCCGGGGGTACGGCGCAGGTCATCTATCAAGCGAGCGATAAAGAGGGCGTAGATGAACTCGCGCAGGATGCAGACTATTTGTATTTTGGATTCCGAGGCGCGGGCGAATCGCGTTGGGCGCTGAGGAAAATTTCCAAGCAGGGCGGGGAACCGCAGACGATTGTGAAGCGCTACTCCCTAAAACCCGTCGTGGTTGACGACACGAACATTTACTTCTTCGATGAAGACGGGCTAACTGCCGATTTGTTTTGCAGGGTCGCCAAGAACGGCGGCGAAGTTGAGAAGCTTGACTCAGGTTACGCGAGCGGTGTCATCGCACAGGACAAGATGTTCGCTTACTTTGCCGGCCTCGATGATGTCTATAGTGTTGGGAAGTCGGATAAAACAGTTCTGGGACGGTGAAGCCACATCGCTTATGCCAATTGGAAAAGGCTCCTGTTTATTTGTGGAAGAATCGCGATGTGGAGATTCTGAGTTCATGCGTTTTGATTGAGCCCTCGGACGCATTGGGATCTTCGCGATGGCCCGAGCAATCTCACAACGGTATGTTGCCGTGCTTCTTTGGCGGGTTGGTGTCGCGTTTGTTCTCGAGCAGCGCGAGCGCCTGGATGAGTTTTGGTCTGGTCTGTGATGGTTCGATCACTTCGTCGATGAAGCCTCGCTCGGCAGCTACGTAAGGATTCGCAAACTTATCTTCCAATTCAATGATGCGAGCGCGGCGCGCGGTTTCTTTGTCCTTCGCCTCGTTGATCTCGCGTCGATATAAAACGCCGACCGCCCCTTCAGCTCCCATCACCGCAATCTCCGCAGACGGCCAGGCAAAGTTGACGTCGGTCCGAATGTGCTTCGAGGCCATGACGCAATAAGCACCGCCATACGCTTTCCGAGTTATCACCGTTAACTTCGGCACGGTCGCTTCGGCATATGCATACAGCAATTTCGCGCCGTGACGGATGATGCCGCCGTGTTCCTGCTCAACGCCGGGCAGAAATCCGGGAACGTCTTCGAAAGTGATTAGCGGAATGTTGAAGCAGTCGCAGAACCTCACAAAGCGCGCCGCTTTCACTGAGGCGTCTATATCCAAAACACCAGCCAGGAACGCCGGCTGATTTGCAACGATGCCGACTGAGCGCCCATCGAGTCGCGCGAAGCCGACGCAGATGTTTGGCGCGTGATGTTGCTGAACTTCGAAGAAGTAAGCATCATCGACTACGGCATTGATAACTTCGCGTATGTCGTAAGGCTGGTTCGAAGCCTCGGGACCGATCGTGTTGAGTTTTATTTCGGCACGGTCAGGCCGATCAGTTGGGTTAACTCGCGGCGCATCTTCAAGATTATTTGAAGGAATGAACGACAGCAGCTCGCGCACCATCTGCAACGCATGTTCGTCAGAATCAGCCGCGAAGTGTGCCACGCCCGAAATGCGATTGTGTGTTAACGCACCGCCCAGTTCTTCTTTCGTGACATCGGCATGCGTCACGGTCTTGATTACATCCGGGCCGGTGATGAACATGTAAGACGTGTCCTTCACCATCACGTTGAAGTCTGTAATCGCCGGACTATAAACTGCGCCGCCGGCACACGGGCCCATGATGCAACTGATTTGCGGCACTACTCCGCTCGCGAGCGTGTTGCGCAGGAAGATGTCGGCGTAGCCACCGAGACTCACGACCCCTTCCTGAATGCGCGCGCCACCGGAATCGTTCAACCCGATTACGGGTACGCCGACCTTCATCGCGAGGTCGAGCACTTTGCAAATTTTTTCGGCGTGCGTCTCGGAAAGGGAACCACCGAAGACGGTGAAGTCCTGAGCGAAGACGACGACGCGCCGGCCATCTATCAATCCATAACCGGTAACAACACCATCGCCGGGATAGAGTTGTTCGTCCAGACCGAAATCTTTCGAGCGGTGCACCACGAGTTTGCCAAACTCTTCGAAGCTGTCCTCGTCGAGCAGAAACTCAATCCGCTCGCGCGCGGTCATTTTGTTGGCAGCATGTTGCTTCTCGATGCGCTCGGTGCCGCCGCCTTGTTCAGCTTTGAGCGAGCGCTCCTTCAGGACTTCGAGCTTGGTCCTGGATTGTTTCGGTTGTTGCTTGGTCATGAAAAGGTTAGTTCACTTATCTTCTTGGGAATTTCTCTGTGTCCAACCTTTGTGTCCTCTGTGTCTCCGTGGTGGACAAACCAATAAAAGGCACTCACCACAGAGGCACAGAGAACACAAAGATCACCACAGAGTAAACCTTCAGCAGGATACCACTATTTCAAGAATCAAATGGAAAGGCGCGCGTTTCAATCATGCTTACCATTTCAGCAAGCGCCTGCTCGGCGTTCGCCTTTACCTCATCAGTGTAGCCATAGACTCCCGCGTTCGTCTCAAAATCTTCCCGGTCAAGGACTATGTAAGAAAAGTCCGTATTAACCAGAATGTCCAGGTCCAAATCCACGTAGCTCAAAGTTTTCCCGTCAAACTTCGCCGGCACATTTACGTTGCAGTAGTAGTTTCGCAGCGAGCCGTCGGGTTGGGCGAAACGAAAAATGTTGTACCAGCGATCGAGCCAGTAGTACTCGAGACTGTGTGTGCCGCTCGCGATCGTTCCCAAGAGGTCGTGAACAATCTCTTCAGGAAACTTCGCATCAAGGACAATAAGCGAAATTTCCTGGCTAATTAAGTCTGCGCCCCAGGTGCGATGAAGTGCGCCATCGTACTTGTAAGCTCGTACCAGGATCGACGGCTTGTCGTCTGCTTCAACCATTCTACTTTCTGAGGAGTCAAGCGGTTCAGAGTTCAAGCTTTAGTTGCGTGTCACAAAAATCACAACCTAAAGGTTGAACTCTGAACTGCCTGACTCTACTCGCGCCGTCGTCGTTTGCGCACGACCTGTTTCTATTTCCTGCCGCTCTTGTGCCAGTCAGCCAAAAATTGCGCCTGGCCCTTGTCTGTCAACGGGTGATTGAACATCTGATCGATCACCTTGAAAGGCATAGTAGCAATGTCGGCGCCCATGCGTGCCGCTTCGATCACGTGAATCGGATGACGAATGCTTGCGGCCAGCACTTCAGTTTTCCAGTCGTAGGGTTGATAGACTTCGATAATATCCTGAAGCAGCAACAAGCCGTTTTCACCGATGTCATCGAGCCGTCCGAGAAAAGGACTGATGAATGACGCGCCGGCTTTTGCAGCCATGATAGCCTGCGCCGCCGAGAAGCAGAGCGTCACGTTTACCTTGATGCCTTCATCGTTGAGTCGTCGCGTAGCTTTCAACCCTTCGCGCGTGAGCGGACACTTGACGACAACGTTCGGCGCAATCTTCGCGTATTCACGGCCCTGACTGAGCATGCCTTCAGCGTCTTCGCTAGTGCACTCAGCGGAAACTGGCCCACTGACAATTTTGCAAATCGCCGCGATGTGCTCCTTGAAATCGACGTTGCCCTCTTTCGCAATCAGTGAGGGGTTAGTGGTAACTCCGTCAGCGATACCAAACTCTGCGGCGTTGCGGATCTCGTCGAGATTCGCCGTATCAAGAAAAAACTTCATAAGACCTCCAGGTTATTTGACTCTACCGCGCAAACTAACAGTTTGCGTTACACTTCAGTTTCGCATACAGGGTTACGCAGTATGCCGATTCCTTCAATCTCAACCTCGACCGTGTTTCCGTTCACCATTGGTGAAACGCCCGCGGGCGTGCCCGTCGCAATCAGATCTCCCGGATAGAGGGTCATGATATTTGCGATAAACCGAATCAGGAAGGGAACTGAAAACGCCATATCGGCGGTGCGCCCGTTTTGCTTTACCGCATCGTTGACGCGCACCGTAACAACGAGATTCAGCGGATCTAATTCGTCAACAATGAAAGGACCAACGGGACAGAACGTGTCGAAAGACTTGGCGCGGGTAAACTGAACGTCTTTGCGTTGCAAGTCGCGGGCAGTCACGTCGTTTACGCAGGTGTAGCCAAGCACATAGCTAAGTGGGTCGTCGTCTTCGCGCAGTTTGCGCGCCTGTCGCCCAATCACGACGCCCAGTTCGCCTTCGTGTTCAACTTGCTGCGACTCGGGCGGTCGGACAATGCAATCTCCGCTCGCAATTATCGCTGATGGCGCTTTGAGAAAGAGCAGCGGCTCGTCCGGCATTTTGTTTCCCAATTCGGCAGCGTGTTCTTTGTAGTTTCGGCCGACGCAAACGATCTTCGAAGGTGTGACGGGCGCGGCGAGTTTCACTTCGGAAATTTGAATTGGGTTATCAGTGCGCGGGTTATGAAAAGAACCGATCGTCTCCCCTTCCGCAAAAGGCAGGACCCGATCGACTTCGACTAAGCCGAAGCGCGGTATCGCTGTCGTGGAAGTGGTAAATCGACAAATACGCATTAACCAAATTTTCGCGCTTCGCGCTCATTGCGGGCAGGATGCCCGCGCTCCCAGCATTAGGGCACCGTTTCCGAAACTACTTCCGAGATGGGACTAACATTGCCGGCATGATCGACCGCGGTCAGGTAATAGTAATACCGTTTGCCCGATTCAACCTTCTCATCCTGAAAAGTTGTCTTGGCGAGCAGTCCGGGATTTAGTTTGTTCCACTTGTCCTTAGGCAGATCCGGATCCGTTGAACGATAGATGTTGTAGCCCGCGATGTCGGCTTCAGGATTTGCCGGGAAGAAGATTGAGAGACGACCCGGAGCGGCAGCCACGGTGATCGAGGCCGGCGCCGATGGTGCGAAGGTGTCGCGCGGCGAAACGGCTATCGAGTTTGAATTCAAACTTTCAACCTGTCCGCCTTCGGTTCCAAGCGACACGGCGCGGACGACATAGCGATAGGTTTCGCCAAACTTGAAATTCCTGTCCTGATACTGCCTGCCCGAAATCAGCGCGTCGTTTATTGGCTGGCTGCTTTCAGTTTCTGTCTCCGCGACCCGATAGATATTGTAGCCGAGCAGATTCACCGGGCTTGAGCCGTCAATGTTAGCGGCGGGAGCCTGCCACGAAATTGTGATCGCATCTTCGCTGACTTCTTTATCGGTCGTAATAATCGTTGGGGCTTGCGCGACACGCGCGGCCGGCTCGAGCAGCAGGAAATTTGAAAACGCGGCGCGCTGACCGGCGGCGTTTACGTAGCGAACTGCGTAACGCAAGCGCGTCGGTTCACCGGCAAGTTCGAGCGTATCTGTGTAGGTTAGAACCTCAACCCCGCTCTTAATCTCATCGTAGGTAACAGAACCAATTAACGTCGAACGGGTCGCAAATTCTTCCTCGGTTAAACCCAGTGGTGCGCTCGGCTTTTCCGCCAGCCGGTAGACATCAATGCGCCGAATACTTTGGACGCTCGTGTCTGATGCGTTGCGCCGCGGGGCCGGCCAGCTAAGAATGACCTGGTTTCCGCGCTGTGCTCCCGAGAGCAACTCCGTACGCTGTTGCACGCGTTCGACCGGCGGCAGCGGTGGTCGGCGCTTACCGCAACCGGCAAACAGAAGCACCGCCGTCAGCAGCAATGCAAATGCCAGACGGGGCGCTAAAGCAAAATGCGCGACGCGGGGATTAGATAATTTCACAGAATGTACCGGCTGAGATCCTGATCCTTCACAGTTTCGGCGAGCATCGACTCAACATAAGCGGCGTCAATGTGTTGGTTCTTGGGTTCCAGATCGGGGCCCTCGAAGCTAATCTCTTCGAGCAGTTTCTCCATGATTGTTTGCAAGCGACGGGCGCCGATGTTTTCAGTGTGTTCATTTACCGTGAACGCAAAATTCGCGATAGAGTCGATGGCTTCGTCCGAAAATTCGATTATCACATCTTCCGTCGCCATCATCGCCTGATACTGCTTGATCAAGGCGTTCTTTGGTTCGGTAAGAATACGCTTGAAGTCGTCAACCGTCAGCGACTCGAGTTCGACGCGAATAGGAAAGCGCCCCTGCAACTCAGGAATCAGATCCGAAGGCTTCGAGACATGAAAAGCGCCGGCGGCAATGAAGAGAATATGATCCGTGCGCACCATGCCGTAACGTGAATTGACCGTCGTGCCTTCAACGATCGGCAGGATGTCTCGCTGTACGCCTTCGCGCGAAACGTCAGGGCCGTGTCCTGACTCCCGGCCGGCGATTTTGTCAATCTCGTCGAGGAAAATAATGCCGGACGATTCCACGCGCTCGATCGCAGCCCGGGCCACTTGATCCATGTCAATCAGTCGCTCTTCCTCTTCCGCCATCAAGTGTTCGATCGCTTCGTCTACCGTCATCTTTCTCTGCTTGCTGCGGCCCTGAAAAAGATTACCCAACATGTCTTTCATGTTGATGCCCATCTCTTCCACGCCCTGTGGGCCAGCCAATTCGATTACCGGAAAATTTCTTTCGCGAATTTCGATTTCGACCAGGCGATTATCAAGCTTGCCATCGCGCAGTTGCGCGCGCAGCTTTTCTCGAGTGCGCAGAAACTGATCCTGAGTAGCGGGATTTTCAGGCGCGTCGGCGGGCGCCGTTGCTTCATTTGCGTCGAAGTCGTAAAGGCCGGAACTGGAGCGAGGCGACGGCAATAGCAAATCTAGGATCCGTTCCTCAACATTCAATTCCGCTTTCTCCGCGATCTCGTCAATCTTTTCCTGTCGCGTCATGTCAACTGCGATCTCCGTCAAATCGCGAATCATACTTTCTACATCACGACCGACGTAACCGACTTCAGTAAACTTCGAGGCCTCGACTTTTAGAAAAGGGGAATTGGACATCCGCGCCAGCCGCCGCGCAATCTCGGTTTTGCCCACGCCGGTTGAACCAATCATGATCATGTTCTTCGGCATCACGTCTTCGGCCATTTCCGGCGGCAGCTTCTGTCGGCGAATGCGATTGCGCAAAGCAACCGCAACCGCGCGCTTCGCGTTGCGTTGTCCCACGACGTGCTTGTCAAGCTCAGTGACAATTTGGCGCGGCGTCATATCATCGAGCTTGATTTCTTCCTCCACGTCGCCTTCTAAATAAATAACCATCGTTAGTTCTAAATCCTAATTCAATGCCTCGCAATTTGCAGCGCAGTGATTACAGTTCTTCAACAATGATATTTTGATTCGAGTAGATGCAAATGTCGGCGGCGATTTGGAGGGCCTTGACCGCTATGTCGCGCGCTGACAATTCCGTGTGCTGAATCAGCGCCCGCGCGGCGGCCAACGCGTACGATCCTCCCGAACCGATCGCCAGCACGCCATCATCCGGTGCGATCACGTCGCCATTGCCTGACAACAGAAACGAGCTCTTGCTGTCGGCGACGACGAGCAGCGCTTCAAGATGGCGCAGGACCTTATCAGTGCGCCACTCTTTGCTTAGTTCAATGGCAGCGCGCTCGAGATTTCCGTGATACTGTTCGAGCTTACTTTCGAAACGGGTCAGCAGCGAAAAAGCGTCAGCGGTGGCCCCGGCGAATCCGGCAAGAATACTATCGTTATAAAGTCGGCGGACCTTTCGGGCGTTGGCTTTCATCACGGTTTCGCCGAGCGTAACCTGGCCGTCGCCGGCGAGCGCAACCTGTTCACCCTTGCGAACGAGCAGCACAGTGGTGCTGCGAATGACTGGAGTTTGATCTGGCATTTTTGGCAGAGGCCACTATAGGAATTCGCTTGAAGGCAAGTCAAGCGCGGCCTCAGACGGTACTAGTTCAGTTTGCACATGCAACTTCTCATTCACACCGCGGCTTTAGCCCGGTAACCAGAGACCGTTGCTAAGGAAACGGTTAGGCGGCACCGGATAGTCTTCCCATCACCGGGCTGAAGCCGTGGTGTGAATAAGAGTCATGACGCTTGAAACAAGTCCAATGAATAATAGGCGAACAGAATCGGTACCTTCCAGAGATGCGTCGGGAGTTCGGGCATTGTTTTAGGCTATGATAGCGTCCGCCTTGAAATACAAAACGCAAACGGAAGTGGAGACTGCAGATTGATGAGCGGGAAACGGCCACGCATCGGCATCACGATGCGTCTTGAGTTGCACACTGATCGCTTCTACCTCTCGCGGTATTACAGCGAGGCAATTGAGGCAGCCGGCGGCGTGCCGGTTCACATCAGCCTTATTCCCAAGGAGGATTACATCGCGCCAGTGATGGCCGAACTTGACGGCGTCCTCTTACCCGGCAGTGATTCTGACATCGATCCCTTGCGCTACGGCGCCGAACCACATCCACAACTGGGCAGCGTTCACCCGGTCAAGGACGAAACCGATCTTCTGGTGCTTGCTGAAAGTGAGAAGCGTCGCTTGCCGCTCTTTGCCATTTGCTTTGGCATGCAGTCTCTCAACGTCTCTCGTGGCGGCACGTTGATACAGGACATCCCGTCGCAACTGCCGCAGGCGATCAATCATCAGCAGGGTGCGCCGCGCGATCGTCCATCGCACGCAATCCAGCTGGCCAAACCCAGTCTGTTGTTCTCACTGGCGTCGGACGAGCGGGCGCTCGTCAACAGCCATCATCATCAGGCCGTAGAGAAAGTCGGCAAGAATTTAGTCGCAACTGCGTGGACCTCAGATGGATTGATCGAAGCGGTAGAAGACACTCGCCCGAACCGTTTTACTCTGGGTGTGCAGTGGCATCCGGAATTGGGATGGCAGCACGATCGTTTTTCCCAGGCGTTGTTCGAGCGATTTGTTATCGCGGCGACAGAATGCATGATGGATAAGGCCGCGGCAGGATCCGAGGCAGAAGCCGCCTCCAACATGGAAGAAGATGCCACCAACGTAATCTGGACAAGAGAGAAAACTTCAAGTGCCACTAAATGATCTGCAACTGCGCGGTCGCGTGGCGGTAGTAACCGGCGGCTCGCGTGGCATCGGCAAAGCTATAGTCGAGCTGCTTTCGGCCCGGGGCGCGCATGTTGTTGTTAATTACGTCAAGAACCAGGAAGCGGCTGCAGCAACGTTGAGCGCAGCCCGCGCCAGGGGAGTGGAGGCGCTTGCGGTGCGAGCCGACGTTGGTAATCCACTTGAAGCTCAGCAATTGATGGCTGCCGCTATCGAACACTTCAAACGTGTTGATATCCTCGTTTGCAATGCGGGCATCTGGGAAGGCGCTCCGTTGGAGGAAATGTCGGAGGAGCTTTGGGACAGGACCATGCAAATAAACCTTAAGGGCACGTGGACCGTATGCCGCGCTGTCGTTCCGCAGATGAAAAAACAGCAGTCTGGGAAAATCGTTATCCTGACTTCAACAGCAGGGCAGCGAGGCGAGGCAAATTTTTCGAACTACGCTGCTTCTAAGGGTGCGCAGATCGCGTTTACAAAATCGCTGGCAGAAGAGCTGGGGCCTTGGGGAATAAATGTGAACGCCGTAGCGCCCGGCTGGGTGGATACTGAGATGACGACGCAAGCACTTGGCGATGCGAGACAGCGGCAAGCGATCACCAATACGATTCCGCTTCGGAAGATTGCAACGCCTGAAGACATTGCTGCGCCAGTCGCTTTCCTGTGCAGCGACTGGGCGCGGCATATCACCGGCGAAATACTCAACGTCAACGGCGGTGCAGTGCTCTGTGGCTAAAGTTTTACCTTAACTCGATCACGGCGCGGTATTAAGTTAACTATGTCTCGAACACACGTGCAGCTCGGTCTTGAGAGTTTACTTCAAGAGCAATCCAACTTATTGAAAGGCGCGCGCGTAGGGTTGATCTGTAACCAGGCCTCGGTGAATCACCAACTTCGGCACGCAGCCGATCTGCTGCATGAGCATCCGGGTGTAAATCTGAGAGCGCTGTTTGGTCCCCAGCACGGAATTCGTGGAGATGTTCAGGACAACATGATTGAGACTGAACACACAGTGGATCGCGAAACGGGATTACCCATTCACTCGCTTTACAGCGAGACGCGTGAGCCGACCGAAGCTATGCTGGCAGACATCGACGTTCTGGTCTTTGATATGCAGGACGTCGGCTGCCGCATCTATACCTTTGCCTACACGATGGCGAATTGCATGACGGCCGCGCGCAGGTTGGGGAGGAAGGTAATCGTCTGCGATCGTCCAAACCCAATCAACGGGCTGCAAGTGGCTGGCAATGTGCTCGAGGCGACGCAAGCTTCGTTTGTTGGCTTGTTTCCAATTCCAACGCGACACGGAATGACCTTGGGTGAACTGGCCCGAATGTTCAATGAACATTTTGAGATTGGTTGCGATCTGGAGGTCGTGAAGATGGAGGGCTGGGAGCGCAGCCACTGGCTGGACGACACCGATGCGCCCTGGGTGATGCCTTCGCCAAACATGCCAACGATTGATTCGGCGACAGTGTTTCCCGGAACTGTTCACTTTGAAGGCACACAATTATCTGAGGGCCGTGGAACGACACGACCATTCGAACTTGTTGGTGCTCCGTACATAAATCCAGAGGAATACGCGCGAACGCTAAACCAGATGGAACTCCCCGGCGTGTTCTTTCGGAGCTGCATCTTCCGACCGACTTTCCAAAAACATGGCGGCACGAGTTGTGGCGGCGTCCAGATTCACGTCACAGATCGGGATGAGTTTGAACCTGTCATCGCTGGTGTGGCGCTGGTGAAAGTCGCCCACGATCTTTACCGTTCGGAGTTTCGTTGGAAGGATCCGCCGTATGAATACGTTTACGATCGAAATCCTTTCGACGTCATAGCCGGGACTTCAAGTATTAGAGAAGGTCTTGAGCAGGGAACTGGGCTTGAGGAAATTCAGCGTGGCTGGGCCGCGCCATTCGAAGCTTTCATGAAAGTGCGCGACCGTTTCCTTCTTTATTAATTTTGTTAAGGTAAACGTTAAGAGGTCGTAGCGCCGACCGTTAAGGTCGGAAGTAAGGTTCCGGTAAGTCTTGAATTCTCGGGGTGAGACCAGGATTTAAGACGCGAGTAGCGCTGGAGCGTTCGCAAGCAATATTACGAGGGAAGTACGGAGGTTGATTTGACTACGATTGATGACAAGCGATCAGATATTGAAAGGGCGCCATCACGAGCCTGGCTAATGGGAATCGCAGGTTGGTTAGTTCCAGGTCTTGGACACCTGCTGCAGGGGAAATGGATGCGGGCTCTGCTGTTGGGTGGTGCGGTTTGGGTCTGCTTTGTTTCCGGCTTCCTGATGGGCGGGCACCTTTTCAAATACACCGGTTCAGAGCCAGGGCTTGCTTCGCTACTGCAAGTTCCTCCCATGGTTGGCGACCTCGGGAGCGGCTTGCTTTACCTCGTTTGTTGGGTAATGGGCTACGGTTTTTCAAATACCGCACAGCAAGCGGCGCTGCCAACCTTCGAATATGGCTGGACGTTTCTTCTCGTTGCGGGCTTGCTCAATTACCTGGCAATGCTCGACGCATTTGATATCGCAGCGGGGAGGAAATCATGAGGCATTTTCTAATCATGACCATGTTCGCCGCGCTGGCCGGGATAGTATTCGGGACGGTTGCCAAGGATTCTAACCGAGACAGGTTAATGTATGGCCTTAAGGTCTTCGCCGAGTTTATGGTGATTGGTTTGGTGCTGGCGTGGATACTCTACTTCATTCCGTTCTAGCAAGCGCCGAGGAGTTAGATGGCAATCGTCGAGACAGAGGCGCTGGTCTTGCGCACTTACAACTTTGGTGAAGCTGACAAGATCGTTGTCTGCCTCACACATGCTACGGGACTCATTCGCGCGGTTGCCAAAGGCTGCCGCAAGCTCAAGAGTCGGTTTGGCGCCGCGCTTGAACCCTTCACCCTTGCCAAAATTACTTACTACCAAAAAGAGCATCAGGAACTGGTGTCGCTGAACCATGCTGAGATCATTAAGTCGCACTTCGACCTATCAGGCCAGGCCGAGACGCTTACGGGACTCGCTTACATGGGCGATCTCGTAATTGAGTTTTCGCCGCCTTACGAGGTTAACGAGCGGCTTTTTCGCATGGTGAAGGCTTGTCTCGATGCAATCTGCGAATCGCAATCTGATTTGCAGGTAATTCTGCGATACTTTGAAATCTGGTTACTAAGACTCGAAGGCTATCTTCCCGACATGCGGCATTGTGGCGAGTGTCGTCGCGTTTTCGACCACGAGGAAGAGACTTTCGTAAACACGGACTTGGTTTTTCGCTGCCGCGCTTGCAGTCAGGGCTTTGGTGGCGCCTTATCAGTTAGACTACAAAAGCAACTACGCGCCACGCAGAAACTAGCGCCTTTTGTATTCGCGCAGGAGTCGCGCGCGATTCCCGAGAGCATTCATCGCGAAATGGCCGAGCTTACGCACCGGCTCATCGGGCGCGTGCTTGAAAGACAACCGCGACTGCGATCGACTTTTCAGTAAACCCGGGTTCGATTAGTCGGCGTTTAGAAAATACATTTAATGTTGCACGGCAGGAAATTAATTCCGCGGTACATAATCCAGGGAGCGCTGCCTTACGTAATCCTTTCGCTGGTGCTGCTGACTGCAATTCTCTTCACACAACAGACGGGTCGCTTTGCTGAGTTGGCAATTTATACGGATCTGCCACTCGCGCTAGCCGGCCAGATTGCCGCGGCTCTCTTGCCGAGCGTCTTGATTCTCACGCTGCCAGTGGCTGTGCTCGCGGGCATCGTGATTGGGTTGGCGCGAATGGGCAGCGACAGCGAAATAATCGCGATCCGTGCCGCTGGTGTTGGCACCTGGAGTCTACTCTGGCCGGCTTTGCTGATCGGGCTGGTTGCGACCGGGGCAACCACCTACCTGCATCTTAAGGAGGCGCCTCAAGCCGCGCGCGATCTGCGCCGAGTGGCTTTACAGGGCGCGTTACGTAAGCTGGATTCCCCTGTCGACCCGCGCACCTTCAACACCGATATTCCGGGCTACGTCATCTATGTCCGGGACGGTGACAAGAAGCAGGGAACGTGGGGTCGCGTCTTCATCTATGCTCAACAACCCGACGGGTCCACTCGAGTGGTGACCGCTCGCTCCGGAAGAATCGACGCATCAAATGACCGTTCAGAACTAGTGTTGAGCGATGCGGTAGCGCTGAAGATTCCGCCTCAGAACGCGCAGCACGACTACGTCGTGGAGCATTTGGATCAGCTGCGCATATCCATCAACACCGGGCGCGCCGCACTGCTGGAAAACTTCAGCCAAAAAGATGTGCAGATGGAAGAATTGGATTGGAGCGAACTAAAACAACAACTCGCCTCCGGCTCGGTCGAACAAAAAAACGATGCGCGTCGAACCCTTCATCGTCGGCTTGCGCTGTCAGCGACTCCGCTTGTCTTTGCATTGTTCGGCGGTTTGTTGGGAATGCGAGTCAGACGCGGAGGTCGCGGTGCCGGGGTCCTGCTTTCAATTTCAGTAGTCGTCATTTATTACCTGACAACTTTGCTCGGCGAGTCTCTTGCCAGAAACAATACCGTATCGGCCTTAACCGGTGAATGGATGGCCACCGGTGTGATGCTCCTCTTGAGTCTCACGCTTTTGAGTTTTGACAGCATATCGAAACTTCACTTCGGCAGGAAATTCGTAAAGAGAAGGGAAGTCGTCGATGAGAGTACCAAGTCTCTTCCAGCACACACGCTTGGCGCCGGGCGTTCCGGCTTTCCCAGCCTGCTTGACACCAGTCTCTTTCGCACGCTGACGACAAGTTTCGTCGTGGGTTTCGTTTCACTGGTTTCAATCTTCATTATCTTCACACTGTTTGAGCTTTGGCGTTTTATCGGCAGCAACAACGTACCTGCCGTGATCGTCGCGAAGTATCTTCTTTACCTGCTGCCGTTGGTTGCAGTAGAGCTTTTCCCGGCAACGATGCTCATTACCGTTCTCATCACTTACGCGTTGCTGGCGCGCACGAATGAAGCGGTCGCGTGGTGGGCATCTGGGCAGAGCGTCTATCGGCTCATGATGCCAGGGTTGCTCTTCGCCGTGGCTGCTGGCGCCGGCACCTGGCTGGTCCAGGAACACTTGATGCCCGCCGCCAACGTCAAACAGGAAGCGTTGCGCGCCCGAATCAGAGGCGGTCAGCCGCGCGCGATAACCGGAACCGGTCGGCAGTGGTTGGCATCAGTTGGAAACGGGCGGTTGTATTCGTACGAATTTGATGAGCAAGCGGGAGTCTTGAATCAGCCGGCTATTTATGAACTGGATGACGAGGCGGTGCACTTGCGCGGCGTGACCAGCGGCAAACTTGGGACATGGACTGCGAGCAATCAACTAGCTATCAAGGATGCGGAGACGGTTAACCTGCGCGACATGGTGGTGGAGAGAAAACATGAAGCGGAAGCGCGCGTTGATGGCGTTGACTCGGCACAAGTGTTTCGGCCAACTGTTGATAAGCCTTCGCAGCTAAGCGTGCTGGCGTTGACCAGCTACCTGAAGGCGGCGAAGCAGCGTGGCGTCGACGTTTCGGCGCTGGCGCTGGCGCTGCAACGGAAATATGTTAACCCTTTCAGCGTGCTGGTAATGGCCTTTATCGGCATGCCGTTGGCGCTGGCGTTTGGCAGGCGCGGCGCAATCGTGGCGTTATGCCTGGCGGTGGCGGTGAGCGTCGCTTACTGGGGAATCGCTGGCGGATTCCAACAACTTGGGAACCATGGACTGTTGCCGCCGGAGGTCGCTGCGTGGGCACCCGCGGTAATATTCGCTGCGGCCGGCACGTATTTTCTGTCACGCGTTCGCACCTGATCAACGTCAGGAAATATCCGAGCAGACAAAACAAAAGGCAGGAGTCTCGCGACTTCCTGCCCACTGCTTACTGCCTTCTGCTTACGCGCGCTTACGTGCCAGTTTCCCAACCGGAGATGTATTCGAGTTGTTCAGGTGTCAGCGTGTCGATGGCCAAGCCGAGGGCACGCAATTTTAGGCTGGCGATCTCGGTGTCAACTTCCTTCGGCAGCAGGTGAACGCCGGGCTTCAGTTCACCCTTTTTCTTCACCAGGTATTCAACCGAAAGCGCCTGGTTTGCAAAGCTCATGTCCATGACGCTCGCCGGATGACCTTCAGCCGCAGCCAGGTTAATCAAACGACCTTCGCCCAGAACCATCACGCGATTCCCGGAGGCTTTGATCTTGTACTCTTCGACGAATGGTCGAACGCTGACTACGTCGGCAGACATTTCTTTGAGCGCGACAAGATTCAGCTCGAGATCGAAGTGGCCGCTGTTACAAACGAGGGCGCCGTCTTTCATCTTCGCGAAGTGCTCACCGTCGATCACATGGCGGTTGCCGGTGACGGTAATGAAAATATCGCCTATCGACGCAGCCGCGGCCATTGGCATGACGCGGAAGCCGTCCATCACGGCTTCGACTGCTTTAATCGCATCAACCTCGGTGACGATTACATTCGCGCCCATGCCGCGCGCTCGTAGCGCCACGCCTTTGCCGCACCAGCCGTAACCGACCACCACAATGTTCCTGCCGGCGAGCAGGATGTTTGTAGCGCGGATGATGCCGTCGAGCGTGGACTGGCCGGTGCCGTAACGGTTATCAAAGAAGTGTTTCGTTTGCGCGTCGTTGACGGCGATTGTTGGGAAGGTTAATACGCCGGCAATCTCCATCGCTTTGAGTCGCTGGATCCCGGTAGTAGTTTCTTCAGTCGAACCGACCAACTCTTTAATCTGATCGCCACGCTCTTTTATTAGCGTCGCCACGACATCAGAACCGTCGTCAATAATAATGTCCGGATGGAAATCGAGTGCGGTACGCACGTGGCGATTGTAGGTCTCAGTTGACTCGCCCTTGATCGCGAAAACCGGAATGCCCCAATCAGAAACCAGCGACGCCGCGACGTCGTCCTGAGTCGAAAGGGGATTGGAGGCTATTAGCACTGTCTCGGCGCCCCCTGCTTGCAGAGCTCGCGCGAGGTTCGCGGTTTCAGTTGTAATGTGAGCACAGGCCACCAGCCTTACGCCCTTGAGCGGCTTTTCCTCGCCGAAGCGTTCGCGGATTAATCTGAGCACCGGCATCTCACGTTCGGCCCATTCAATTCGTTGCTTGCCCAGTTTGGCCAAGCCAATATCTTTCACATCAAAATCAAGCGAGCTTGTTGCACTCATTACGACAATTTCCTTTGTTAGCGATTATGAAACGGTTAAGAACTCTCTGAGCTAAACTTCAGCGGCATTGCGAAGCGCTTCGGCCTTGTCAACACTTTCCCACGTGAAGCCGTCTTCGTCGCGACCAAAATGGCCGTAGGCGGCAGTGGCCTGGTACACCGGACGACGAAGGTTGAGCTCCTCAATGATCCCGCGCGGAGTTAAGTCGAAGTTAGCGCGCACCAGATTGGCAAGCGCGTTTTCGCTGATGCGGCCAGTGCCCTTCGTGTCAACCATCACTGAGACGGGCTCGGCAACGCCGATGGCGTAGGCCAACTGAACCAGACAGCGATCTGCAAGGCCGGCGGCCACAATATTCTTAGCAACGTAACGCGCCATGTAGGCAGCCGAGCGATCGACCTTCGTCGGATCCTTGCCTGAGAACGCGCCGCCACCATGTGGTGCATAGCCGCCGTAAGTGTCGACAATGATCTTGCGACCGGTCAGCCCGGCGTCACCCTGTGGACCCCCAGTAACAAAGCGTCCCGTCGGGTTAATGTGAATCTTCGTGTCCGCGTCCATCAGTTCAGCAGACACCGTGTGACGAATCACTTTCGCTTCAATGTCGGCGCGGAGTTGTTCCGTGGTAACGCTGTCGGCATGCTGCGATGAAATCACGATTGCACTCGCGCGAAACGGACGGCCATCGCGGTATTCAATAGTTACCTGCGATTTGCCATCAGGCCGCAAATAGTCAAGGTCTCCTGACTTGCGGACTTCGGATAAGCGGCGCGCAAGCAGGTGGGCCAACTGAATGGGGAGGGGCATCAACTCCGGAGTTTCATTACAAGCGAAACCAAACATCAACCCCTGGTCGCCGGCGCCGCCTGTGTCCACACCCATCGCAATGTCAGGCGACTGACGATCAATAGCGGATAAGACACTGCAGGTGTCGCAGTCAAAGCCATACTTGCCTCGGGTGTAGCCAATCTTGCGAATGGTTTCGCGAGCTACTTTGCCGTAGTCGACGTGGGCTTTGGTTGTTATCTCGCCAGCCATCACAACCAGGCCAGTTGTGATTAGAGTTTCACAGGCAACACGAGAGGTTGGATCCTCAGACAATGCCGCATCCAGAACGGCGTCGGAGATTTGGTCGGCGATCTTGTCGGGGTGGCCTTCCGTGACAGACTCGGAGGTAAATAGAAAACCTGATTCAGTACTCAAGCAGACTCCTTATGGTTAAGACCAGGTAAAATCGAGACTTGGAAAAAGACCGCGTAATGTAACAGTCGGCTTTCTGACATGTCAAGGAGGCTACGCTAAACTGTGATAACTATATAAAACAGCCCTCTGCGAAACCGAATAGAAAAGCCCTCTAGGATGCGCACCCGGAAAGGGTGGGCAAATGAGAGGACAACTGTTGATGAGTGCGAAGGAACGTGAGCGGCTGAAGATCTTTGCCAGAGTGAAGCGCGGAGAGTTGCAGCAAAAAGAGGCGGCGGCGCTATGCGATCTCGATTATCGATATTTGCGGCGGCTCTACCAACGGTATCGGGAGCAAGGCGATCGCGGTTTAGTGCATCAGGGTCGGGGGCGACCATCGAACCGAGGCAAGCCGGCCGAGTTCAAAGCGGCGGTGTTGGCGAGATACCAGGAGAGATACCCTGACTTTGGGCCTACGCTGGCAGCTGAGAAGTTGGCGCTTGAGGGTCAGGTGATTGACCACGAGACTTTACGCGGCTGGTTAATGAAAGCGGGGCTGTGGCAGAAGCGTAGGAAGCGCGGGAAGCATCGTAGTTGGCGGGAGCGCCGAGCGCACTTTGGTGAGTTAGTACAAATGGATGGCTCGCATCACAAATGGTTTGAAGCACGGGCCTCGAAGTGTTGTTTGATGAACATGGTGGATGATGCGCAAGGCACCACCCAGTCATCATTGGCTGAAGAGGAAACAATCTTTGCGGCCATGCGGGTGCTGTGGCAGTGGATCGACCGTTACGGCATCCCGCAAAGTCTCTATACCGATAAGAAGAACGTCTATGTAGTTGATGAAAAGACGAGGGAAAAAGCAGCAGATAGTGGTGAAGAAGTTTTCACCCAGTTTGGGCGTGCCTGCCGGCAACTCGGGATCAAGATCATCACGGCCCATTCCCCGGAAGCCAAGGGTCGCGTGGAACGCAACCATGGCACTTATCAGGATCGCTTAGTGAAAGAGTTCCGGCTGGCGGGGATCAGCACCATCGCCGCCGGCAATGATTTCTTGCAACAGGGCTATTGTGAGCAACTCAATCAGAAGTTTGCGGTGGCGCCGCGCTCGGCAGTCGACTTTCATCGTTCCGCCAAAGGCTATGACCTGGCTAGCATCTTTTGTATCGAGGAAGAAAGAACTTTGAGTGCGGATTGGATTGTGAGGTTTGAGAATCAGTTCTATCAGCTACAGCCAGCACGCAAAACTGCCGTGGCCAAGGGGAAGGTCCGCGTGCGGCGCTACCTCGATGGCCAGTTGCACTTCTGCCACGCTGAGCGGGACCTCCCTTACACGCTTTTACCGGAAAGACCAAAACCAAAAACGGTCAACAAGAAAAACAACAAAAACCGTAGCCGCGGCACCACTATCATGGAGCAGTATGTGCCACCCGCCAATCATGTGTGGCGCAGTTTTCAATTCGGCCAGGGTCCGCCTTGGGCTCGCTGAGCCCAAGGCTGCCAGCCGTCACAACTAAACCGCAGAGGGCTTTTCTAAATAGTTAAGCCAGAGGGCGTTTCTAAATAGTTCTGACAGGAGGCTAAGCTAAACTTGTGACCAAGTAATTGCTGACGGTTACGACCACTTTGTTGAGCAAAACCGTGACAGAATTGAGGAAGGGCTTGAGCTTCAAAGACAACGCCGCGAAATCATACGGAAGAGAGATGAGTTACTTAAGGATCTTAAGCGGTCAAAATGATTTTTGAGGCAAAAGTCCGGTTACGTAAATCTCCTGACACGATTGGCTCGTTAACTGTTGCAAATATTAGGAGCGGTC
>JANLYZ010000307.1:0-13186 GCA_031365905.1 Chloracidobacterium sp.
CATGGACGTCTTCAGTGACAGCATGGCAATGTCAGACATCTACGAAAGCCGCGCGCCGGAGTCGCCGGGGTTGAAAGAGGCTTTCAAGGTTGAGGAGAAGCAAATCGGATATATGGCATTCATCAAGGGCGGCTTTGCCGGATGCGATGTTTTTGGTTCCACGGATGCGTGTCGCGGGAAAATGGAGAAACTACTGCGTGGTTATTATCTCGACTCTCGCGATACAGGAGTCGTGTTCGATCGGGTGGAGATCGACGAGATCTTACGAGAGGTGCGGGCCGCCGAGCATCGTGAATTTGAAACGGTTGGGAAGGGACGTGAGCGACGCTTCGATGCGCCGCACGTGCAGGGCTCCTGGAAAGAAGTCGACGGGTCGATTCCGCACGTAACGATTCTGCCCAAGGGGTGAAGTACGGCCTGCGCCTTGTTACGGAACCGCGGTTGGACCTGTTTCCTGAATCCCTGGCCGGGGTTGCTCTTTACTTGCTACACTAGTTTCACTATCGGGCGGGCAATCAGTCATGTCAACAGAAACGATCACTCTCGAAATTGACTCAACTGCGGCTCAGGCCTTCAAGTCAGTGTCTGCTGAGGAGCGCGCGAAGCTTCAGATTTTGTTCGGGATGTGGCTGCAGGAATACTCCAAGGCGGACGAATCTACTCTATTACAAACGATGGATGAGATTAGCGACAAGGCGAAAAAGAGAGGATTGACAGCACAAGATCTCGACGTAATTATGCAGCAGGAATGATGTGCGCTTCGTACTGGATACTAATGTCATCATCAGCGCGTTGTTGCTTGCTGGGTCCATCCCGCGGCAGGCGTTTGACAAGGCGCTCACGCAAGGAACTCTTCTAATCTCGGTACCCATTCTGCTTGAGCTCACAGAAGTCTTGCACCGTCAGCAATTCAACAAATATCTACTCGAAGAGGGGCGCATGCGCTTCTAATTAGGTTTACTAAAAGAGGCGGAACTCTTTGAGACTACCGAAGTGATTACGGAGTGCAGAGATCTAAAGATAACAAGTTTCTCGAATTAGCATTTTGCGGCAAGGCAGATTGTATTGTGAGTGGCGATGATGACCTCCTCGTCATGAATCCCTTCCGCACAATTCCAGTTCTCACACCCAGACAATTCTTAAGCTGGGAGACTTAGATTTCGCAACTGCTTGCATAGGCCTTGGAGTAGAACAACTGGGCAGAGTTCAATGCGACAGATCGTGACAACTGCAAACGGCGGCGTCGAAGTCCTGAAAGTTCAGGAGGCACCAGACCCAATTCCAGCGAAAGGCGAAGTTGTAGTCAACGTCAACGCCGCCGGGTTGAACTTCGCTGACATACTCGCGCGCCAGGGCCTCTATCCGGATGGACCGAAGAAGCCCTGTGTGATGGGCTATGAAGTTGCTGGTGTCGTCGAAACAGTCGGTGAAGATGTAGATCGCGATCTGATCGGCAACGCGGTAGTTGCGATGACGCGCTTTCGTGGCCAGGCGGAAAAAGTTGCGGTTGCCGCGAACCAACTTTTTGCCAAGCCGGAGGCGTTGAGCTTCGAAGAAGCGGCGGCGATTCCGGTCAACTACCTGACGGCTTACGCGCTGCTTCAAGTGATGGGATCGCTGCATGCCGGCGAGTCAGTTTTAATTCACAATGCCGGCGGCGGTGTCGGCTTGGCAGCTATCGACATCGCCAGAAAGATCGGTGCGACAACTTACGGCACGGCGAGTCCGGGCAAGCACGAGTTCCTGCGCGAGCGCGGACTCGCTCACGCGATCGACTATCGCAATCAGGATTGGCTCCCCGTGCTGCAGCAACTCACCGGCGGACGCGGTGTCGATCTCGTGATCGATCCGATCGGCGGCAGCCATTGGAAGAAAAGTTACGCGGCGCTCAGACACACCGGCCGGCTCGGTATGTTCGGCGTGTCCGTTGCTTCGGCAAATGGTTTGAAGGGCAAGTTGAAGCTAATCAAAGCCGCGGTGCAGATGCCGCGGTTTCACCCGTTGGGATTGCTAAACAAGAACCGCGGCGTGTTTGGACTAAACCTCGGCCACATGTGGCACGAGCCGGAGAAAGTTGCGACGTGGATGAAGGTAATTCTCGATGGCGTCAGCGAAGGCTGGGTGCGACCGCACGTAGACAAAGCATTTCCGTTTGCGCAGGTTGGTGAGGCGCACAGCTACATGGAAGCGCGCAAGAACACCGGCAAGGTTGTGCTGGTACCGTAATCCTATTCGTAGTTGTCTAAGACTGCTGCCGCTTTGCGAGGAAGAATGAAATGACGGTCGAATAGACCAGACAGAAAATCAGCGAGAAGCCACCGAACCCCACAAACGCTCCCACAGCCACTTTCCAAACCGGCAGATTTTCCGCGCCAGGTTCGCTCCCCATAAACTGTGGGCCAACGATCAGAATCGTAACCAGGAAAAACAAACATGAAGTAACAATGAACACGAAAGCTGTTGCCATCCCCGTTTTAATTCCGCTTTTGAAGAGCAGTTGGTTTCCGCTAGCAGTCTTCTCCGTGTTAATAGCCAGGAAGGTTCCTACAATCTCAATCAGGTTAAAGAAAACAAGAGCGCCGATGCTATGAACGGGCGAACTTGGATCAGGCACGAGCAGGTGCGCCACAACTACCCAGGCAATCAGCCCGAGCGTGATTAGCAATCCATACTTAAGTGCGATTTGCATTTCTAGTTGCGACTCAGATTCTAAATAGTCTAGTTGCTCTCCGCCCAAAAAGGGAGGCGCACGTATGTGGTTGAGAACGACTCATCGAGCTGGAAGTCGCGTTTGACGATGCGGGCCGGATCGAAGAACCAAAGACCGAGCGGCTCGCCGCGGCGATGTTTATCAAACCAGGCCCACGGCGGCCGCGCCATGTTTAGCCCGCCGGTTTTGCCAAGGAACGTCTCGCCGATTTTCCCCACTTTGATCTGCTTTACTTCGACGCGCTCGTTCGCCAGCGCCACGCTGAGCGAAATCTCCGCATAGTCATGCGACGTGGCGTAGGTCGAGCCTTTGTCTTCTTTACCAGATCGCGCGCGCGGCCACAGCGTCGTTTCAATCGGCAGCAACTCGTAGCCGACCGAACCGACTTGCTGCTGATCCGGATCCTCGGCCCTGCCGGCAAACTTGTAGATCACAAACTCCTTCTTCGAAGTTTGTCTCTTATCGCCTGAGTAGGGCTCGATGCCGTGTCCCTTCGGTTCAACGTAAAGCATCACGCGTTGCTTGTCGGTTGTGAAAGCACCGTAGCCTTTGGTTCGCGGCTCGCCGGTGAGGTAAAAGGAGAAGTCGTCGTGATGCAGTGTTTCGACGAAGACTGTGCGAGCGCGATTTAGATCAGTGCCGTTTTTCTCGACCACGACGAGCGCGCCTTCCATGTCGTTTTCATGGGCGACGCCGGCTTCATGGAGCAACCCCGTCGGGTCGTGACTGCTGCCGCGCTTTACACCTTCGCGAATTATGTCGCTCAGGATGATGCCTTTTTGCTCGCCGCCTTTGTAATCGCGCGGGTGAAAAACGGCGTAGTGAATGAAGAGATGAGTTTCAGTTTCGCTGACTGAATAGTAGATGTAAGCACGCAGCGGAAAACTTCTGTCGTCAGCGTGCACCCAGTTGTTGTCGCCGCGCCAATCACCGTCAAAGTCGAAGTTGGTGATGTAGTCGCTGCGAGGATTGTCGCCGAGTGCCTGGTAAAAGACGGGCGCGAAGCGCGCGGCAATTTCGCGATCCGGTCCTAACGACTGTGAGAGGGGAAGCTCAGATTCAATGTTTCGCGAAGTGCTCTTCTGTGCGGAAAGACTTCCCACCGCACAGAGAAGCAAAGCGAATGACCAAATCAAAACTCGCATTAGGATTCTCATCTGGCCAGGTTCACAATTATTACTATTTACCGAATAGGCCGCCGACTTTAGCTGCCATATCACCGGCAGTGCCGGCAATCCCACTGCCGCCGCCAACCACATTGTCGAGTTGGCCCGCGATGGGCGCTGGAAGTTTATCCTTCAGGAAATCCAACACCGTATTGACGGCAGATTTGGCCTGATCCTCAGAAATGCCGGCTTTAGCTGTTACTTTTTTGATGAGCTCTTCCATATTATTTCTCCTCGTTTTGTAGCCCTGTCTGTAGAGCGGATTAGTGGCACGGACAAAATCGATGCTTCTTTATTCCCACGCGGGAACCGCCTGGCCCTGTGCGTCGTGCCAATAGGGCGCCCAAGCCAGGGTCAATAACTTAACTGAAATGTTTGCCTTCTTCGGCTTCAAACTGATCGTCTCGAATTGTTCAGTCTGCGGATCAATAGATTTTTCCAGCGCTTCAGTCTCTGCTTTGAATTGCGCGTCAAGGTCGGCCAGTTGTTGACTAATAGCTTCGACGGTTTCCTGGGCGCGGTCCACATCCTTCGCTTCCTTCATAGTGCGGCCCACACCGCGCACTGCCGTCGTGGCTCGGCCCAGGGAAGATATGCTAACGGCCTTGCGGCCCATGAATGACGAAAGCAGCGTGGCCCCAAAAGAAATTGCAGTCTGCATCTTCTGGCCCTTGGCCTGCTCTGCTTCACGATCCACCGCTTGCTCGGCGCGTCGTTTCTTTTCATCCAGCGCTGCGATCTTCGGCGCGTATTTCTGCCGCAACTTCTCGGCTGCCTCATCGCGCCGCTCGCGGGCATGCTGTTGTAAGCGGACGCGAAAGTCGCGTTCTGATTCGCCGGGGTTGGAGGCGACTTCGAGACTCGGGCTTTCAAACAGTTCGAGTTTTTGATTGCGATAAATCCAGGTCGTCAAGTCTTTCTGCCAGGTATCGTAACTCTTCTCTTTAGATGCGCCGCTCGGAAGTTCCGCAAACTGGGCGCTGGCTTCCCCGGACTCTTCGAGATCTTCTACCGGCAAGTCGATTACAACGCCTTGGCTCCAATCGACGGGAATTGGTCCAGTAGTTATCGGCGTAAGCAAAGTCAGGTGCTCAGACATATCGATCGTTTTGGAATCGCTGTAACCGATTTCTGCAATGCCCAACAGCGAGGGATGATAATTGAGCGACGCACCTCCCGACGCACTGCCGCGAACCGGAATGAAATACTGGGAAATTCCCGGCGGTAAACTTGGACGCACGGCGGCGGTAGCGGGCCTGGCAACCGCGGCCGCTGCGCTCGTCATTGCGGGTGCAGCGCCGATGTTCGGGAAGGCCGCGCCGGCAGACGCTGCGGCGGCCTGCGGAGTTGCCGCGGCCATCGTTTGCGCTTTCAAGGGCTCCATCAGCGATTTGATTTGTGTTCGTGTCAGCGGCCCGCGCAAGTAAGACATGTCCCAGCGCGTCTCAAAGATTTCCGGCCCGTCTTCGTGAACGTTGTTTAGCAGAAATATGCGATTGCCCAGGCCGGCAAGCGTTTGCTCCATTTCGTTGCGATCGAATTTCATTCCGCTACCGCCGGCAATGCCTTCCAACCCTTCCAGCACGCGTGCCTTGTCACGCTCAGTTTGCAAGCGTCCGATAAACCACGTTCCCGCGTTTGACAAGCCTTTGTAATCGAGGTCGACGGGATTTTGCGTGACCAGCACCACGCCCAAACCAAACGCGCGACCCTGCTTGAGCAGTGTTAACAGCGGCGTCTTTGAAGGCGGATTGGCCGTGGGCGGGAAGTAACCGAAAATCTCGTCCATGTAGAGCAACGCGCGCAGGCTGGTTGTGCCTGATTGCGTTCGCATCCAGCCCAGGGTTTGATTAAGCAGCAGTGAAACGAAGAACATGCGCTGCGAATCATTCAGATGAGCAATCGAAAAGATCGACAGGCGCGGCTTGCCGTCCGGCGTGTGCAGTATTTGTTGAATATCGAGTGGCTCGCCTTCCATCCAACTACTAAACGCCGGCGCCGCGAGCAAATTATTGAGCGACATCGACAACTCTTGCCGATCCTTAAACGGGAAGAACGACTCCATGTCCTTCACGCCTACCTTCGTCATTGGCGGCGACTCGATCTGCTGGATCAAACCGGCGATATCCAGATCCTGACCGTTCATCCAGGAGCTATTTAGAATCATCGAAATCAAAATGTGCTCGCGACTCTTGATCGGATCGGCATCAATTTCGAGTAGACCAAGCAGACTCGTCACCGTTGTATTGACACGCTCGGTCATCAGCTCAGTGTCTTCTCGGATTGCCTCCGGCGGCGCCGCGAATGATTTCAAAATAGAAACCGGGATGCCGGCATTGCTGCCGGGTGTGTAGATGCGGAAGTCGGCCGCCTCGCGCAGTCGCTTTATGCGACCGCCATCCTGGCCCCAGTCAGCCAGGCCTTTCTTCCAAAGATCTGCCTGCTGGCCGGCGTAGTCGGCAGTAGAAAGATTTTTCTTCTGAGCGTCTTCTTCGTTGACCCAGGGCGCGAAATCTTCCGGCTTCAGATCGGGAAAGGTGAGCAGCAGGTTACTCAGATCACCTTTCGGATCGATGATGATTGCCGGAATGCCATCGATCGCCGCTTCTTCAAGCAAGGCGATACAGAGCCCGGTCTTGCCGCTGCCGGTCATGCCCACGCAAACGGCGTGAGTGACCAGATCTTTCGAGTCGTAAAGCAGAATGCCGTCTTTGGCTTTCTTAGTCTTGAGGTCGTAGGGCCGACCGAGATAGAAAGCGCCTAATTTTTCGTAGTCTTCCATTGCTGACCTTCCGGATAATAAGATTGCGCGGGAACGTCGTACGTTGTGGTTCTGGGGGGAAGGGGGACGTAGACCGATGCTGTCCGATTAATATTTCAACGCTGCCTGGCGATCACTTTGTCGGCGATCATCTCATACGTTTTTTGCGAGATGATATTCTTGTTAACCAGCTCGCTTTTCTCTCGATACGGCCGGCCGTCAATAATTTGCTGCGCATGAGCCTCTCCGATACCTGGTAGCCCGATCAGTTGGGTCTTTGACGCCGAGTTGAGATCCACCAACTCGTGGCTGTTGGTAGCGCTGTTTGCCGATGAACGGTTCGAATTGTTCGCGTTGCTATTCGCGCCGCCGCGGCCACACGCGGCACACAAGAGGGCTGCGCTAAGCACGACGACAATGACACGAGGAGCTTGTCTCGAGCGCAATGAAAGTAGCTGTGCGTGGTTACTCAAGTTCAGAAAAAGCCCGTTTTAAAAACTGGCGAACCCCCGAGTCATTCCTGGATAGGTATTGACTTTGACACAAATAATGACATAGAAGCGGCGTGCTTTACTAATCGCTAGAAGCTGGAGACAAACACAATGAACCACAAGATGTTTATACAAACGATGATCACGCTGGCCTCGGCATCCCTCGGCTTAGTGGCCGCACTCGCATGGAATGAAGCAATAAAGGCCATCATCAAAGAGGTGTTACAGACTAGCGAGAGCATCACCGGGTTGCTGACCTACGCGATTCTGGCGACGATAATCGCGATTGTAGTGCTCATTCTGCTTGCCCGGGCCGCCTCGAAGATTGGTGGCGAGGCCGCCGTAACGCGTGAAGCCGAAGGTTAGTTTGCTCGAAGAAACGGTTCCCTCATGAGGGGGAGCCTCGCATTGAGCAAGGGCGAAGCTAGAGCTTACGCGAGTCGTAGGCCCAGTGCAGCAGCGCCTGCCTTTGCCGCGGCCGACAATCGAGCGCGCCGGCAGGACAGTTCTGCTTGATTTGGGCGACGTGGCGGCTGATGGCGCGCCAGCGTTTGATTTGCCGTTCGTCGTCCACACATCGTCTCCCAAAGTAGTAACGGCAATACCACTGAAACCAGCCGCGCGGATCTTCTTCGTAAAGCCAGCCGTTCTTGCGCCAAACTGACAAAGGCTGAGAGGCGTTAACACCAAAATAGTTCAGCTTAGGATCGTGGCGCTCGTGACAGAGTTTCGCTTTGGTAAACCAGTCGCTGGGGAATTCGTTACGGCAGTCAGTCAAATACTTGCCGCCAAAGACGCCGAGCGTGAGCATTTGTTTGGGCGTAAGCTCGGGCCGAAAGTCGGAATGAAAGCTGCGACCCATGGGCGCGACCAGAAAATAGACATAGTCGCGCTGCATCAAATCGTTTACAACAATGCTTCGTTTTTTCATCTGGCTGATGTAGCAGAAGCCCGCGCGTAAGCAAGGGCCGGAGTTCCTCCGAATGCCCTTGCTTACGTTGCAAATTGTTTACTTGATCCAAACTGTCTTGATGTTTACAAATTCCCGGATTCCGAATTCGCTCAGTTCGCGGCCATAACCCGAGTTCTTGATGCCGCCAAACGGCAGGCGCGGATCAGACGCAACCATGCCGTTGATGAAGACAGAACCGGCTTCGAGTTCATCAATGAACCGCTGTTGTTCGTTTCTATCGTTAGTCCAGGCCGCGGCACCGAGACCGAAACTGGTCGCATTCGCAAGCGCAATCGCCTCATCAATATCTTTTACGCGAAAAAGCATCGCGACTGGCCCGAATATTTCTTCGCAGGAGGCCGGTGAGTCTTTTGGAATGTTGACGAGCACGGTCGGCTCATAGAAATTTCCCGGACGTTCGATCTTGGTTCCGCCGGTGAGGATGATTGCGCCGGCAGCTACCAAGGCCGTGACCTGCTCATCGACGTCCTTCAGGATTTGTTCTGTAGCGAGCGGCCCGCTGTCGGTGCTTTCACTAAGCGGATCGCCAACGCGCAGCGCTTTCATCTCTTCCACAAATCGTCGCTCAAACTCGTCGTAGATCTCCGCGGCTACAATGAACCGTTTTGCGGCGATGCACGATTGGCCGTTATTAATCGTGCGTGCCTTTACAGCCGTGGACACAGCTTCATGGAGTTTGGCGGAAGGCATCACGATGAAAGGATCGCTGCCGCCGAGTTCGAGCACAGTCCTCTTGATTTGTTTGCCGGCAACGCTCGCGACGCTGCGGCCGGCAGGTTCGCTGCCGGTTAGTGTTGCAGCGACCACACGCGCGTCCTCAAGAATTCGCTGCACCGGTTCGGAGCCGATCAGCAAAGTTTGAAACGCGCCTTCGGGAAATCCGGCGCGACGAAAAATGTCCTCGATAGCCAGCGCACACTGCGGCACATTCGAAGCATGTTTCAGCAGGCCAACGTTTCCCGCCATCAGGGCGGGCGCGGCGAAACGGAATACCTGCCAGAACGGAAAATTCCAGGGCATCACTGCCAACACCGGACCAATAGGTTGGAAGCGCACGTAGCTCTTGCTCGCGTTTGTTTCAACAACGCTGTCGGCTAGATGATGCTTTGCGTTTTCTGCATAGTAGCGGCAAACGAGCGCACACTTTTCTACTTCACCCACAGCGCCTTTGATCGGCTTGCCCATCTCGAGCGTCATCAGGCGCGCGAAGTCGTGCTTCTCTGTTTCCAGAATCTCCGCGGCGCGGGTCATCCTTGACTCGCGCTCCGCGAGAGTAGTCAGGCGATAGGAGCGAAACGTGTCTGCGGCTAGCTGAAGCTTCTCATGGATTTGTGATTCACTTAACGACTCAAATGTCTTGATTGTTGTTCCGTCAGCGGGATTAATTGATGCGATCGGCATTTCCTCTAACCTCGGGTTCAGTTGTAGCTTGTTGCCGGTATTATAGGATCAAACTCAATTTTCTCTGTGCGAACTTTGTGTCCTTTGTGTCTTTGTGGTAAGTGAAATGCGAAACTATCTTGTTATCACTGGATGGCAATGAGTAAAGAGAAGAATAAACGGTTGGACAAATTCGCGATCGCTGCGGCGCTTCAAGAGATCGCAGCGCTGCTCGAGTTGAAGGGTGGCAAGGACCGTTTTAAGGCGCGCGCTTATCAAGCGGGCGCGCGCGTAGTCGCCGGACTTTCTGAAGACATCGGTGAAGTTGTACTCGAAAACCGCCTGACCGCCCTGCGCGGAATTGGCGACGCCATCGGTTCGCAGATTGAACAACTCTACCTCACCGGAGAATCATCAGTACTTCGCGGGCTGAAAAAGGAATTCCCGCCCGGCGTCATCGAGCTATCTGCGTTGCCCGGACTTTCTGTCAGTAAAATAAAAGCGCTTCACGAAGCGCTTGGTATCTCCTCGGTGGCTGAACTGAAAATCGCCGCTGAAGCCGGAAAAATAAAAAGCATAAAGGGCTTCGGGGCTAAGACCGAAGCGACCCTGCTCGAGACAATTGCCGGCCAGCGCCAGCGCGCCAACGCTGAAGAGAGACTACACCTCCACCGCGCGATGGAATCCGCGACACAAATAGTCGCTTACCTTGAAACCGCCCGCGACACCGGCGAGATTAGTTTCGCCGGTTCCTTGCGACGTTGGAAAGAAACGATCGGAACCATTCGGCTGGTCGCAAACACAAAACGACCAGCGGCTTTGATTGCACACTTCCTTCGCTATCCATCAATTGTTGAAGTCATTGAAAAAATGGAAGAGGCCGCGATCGTGCGACTGATGGACGGCGCGCGCGTTTCGCTTGTCGCTGCTCGGCCCGATGAGTTTGCCCTGGCGTTGTTAACGGAAACGGGATCGAAAGCGCACGTCAACAAACTCCAGCGGATCGCGAGTGGCGAAGATTCTCGCCCGCGCCAGAAGCGTAAATCGCGATCTGGATTACAAACCGAGGCGGACATCTACGATCAATTAGGCATGCGGTACATTCAGCCGGAGTTGCGTGAAGACGCAGGCGAGATTGAAGCGGCGCTCGCGGGAAAGCTGCCGGAAGATCTCGTTACTCTGGCAGATATTCGCGGCATGGTTCATTGCCATACAACTTACTCAGACGGCAAGCATTCGCTTGAAGAAATGGTTCGCGCTGCTGAGGCGATCGGCATGAAGTACATAACCATCACGGACCACTCGCCTACTGCGTTCTATGCGGGCGGAGTTAAGCTGGATCGTCTGAAGCGGCAGTGGGCGGAAATCGACCAAGTGCAGGAGAAGGTCAAGATTAAGATCCTGCGCGGGACTGAATCTGACATAGTCGCCGATGGCCGACTCGACTACCCGGATAAGATTCTGGAGAAGTTTGATGTGATCGTTGCCAGCATCCACTCGCGTTACAAGATGGATTCGGCAAAGATGACGAAGCGCATTGTGACGGCGATGCGCAAGCCGCAGTTCAAGATTTGGGGACATGCCTTGGGCCGCAAGCTTCTGACTCGCCCCCCTTTTGATTGCGATGTCGAGCACATTCTGGATGTAATTGCTGAATCGCGTGCAGCGATCGAAGTCAACGGCGATCCTCACCGGCTTGATATGGAAGCGCGCTGGATCCGCGAGGCGCGAAAACGCAAGATCAAATTCGTGATTTCAGTTGACGCTCATTCGACCGGCGCGCTCAACAATCTGAAATACGGCGTAGGCATGGCGCGCAGGGGATGGTTGAGAAAGTCTGAAGTTCTAAACACGCTGGCTGTTAGGTCCTTTCAAAAAGCTGTCAAGCCGTGATCATTGTTCGAACGCGCAATCAAGAGTGTGCAAACGGGAGGCATGATGCGATTGCAAGACATGAGAGAACTCGCCGAGAATCCCAATCTCATTTCGGGCATACACAACTATTGCGATCGCTGGTGTGAGCGTTGCCCACTTACTGCGCGCTGCCTGCTTTACGCTACTGAAGAGGCGGATGCAGATAATGATCCCGCGAGCCGGGATATTAGCAATGGAGCGTTTTGGCAAAAACTTACTTCGATCTTTCAGGAAACTCACGAGATGATTTCGGCAATGGCGGCGGAGAAGGGCGTGGATCTTAATCCGCACGGGCTGGCGGAGGAGCAAGCGCAACGTGACAAGCAGCGCAGACAAGTAAGAAACCATCCCCTCGCCAAAGCTGGAGAACAATATGCCCTCGACGTGAATGAATGGTTTAAGAATGACAGTCGCCAAGTGGAGGTGTTCAGCGACCAGGCTGGATTCGACGAGAGCGCTGCTCGGGAAGATGACCTCACCGCGATAATTCGCTGGTATCAGTTTTTTATTGCCACGAAGCTAATCCGCGGACTCTTATCACGGCTCGACGAGGATGAATATCTCAGCGCGGACGAGCAGCGCGACTCTGATGGCTCGGTCAAGGCCGCTTTGATTGCGGTCGACCGGTCGCTGGGGGCGTGGAAGCTGATGGCCGAATCGCGCCTTGAAGATCCGGGCGCGATTCACAAATTGCTTTTTGATTTGGAGAAGCTACGTTTGTTTGCTGAACAAGAGTTTCCTCAGGCGCGCGATTTCATTCGCCCCGGCTTTGACGAGGTTCTTGACAGACTGCAATGACCGGGCCGACGTACCAGCGTCGCTGGTCGAAACCAGAATGAACTGTCTCTTCTGCGAAATCATCAGCGGTAAAGTAAACGCGACGGTTGTGTTCGAGGATGAGATATCCGTAGCGTTTCTCGACCATCGACCTCTCTTTCCCGGGCATTGTCTGCTGGTTCCCAGAAATCACTACGAAACGCTGAGCGATCTGCCAAAGAATCTGGTAGGACTGTTCTTTGAAAATGTGCAGTTGTTAGCGCGCGCGGTAGAAGCCGCCCTCGAAGCCGAGGGTTCTTTTCTCGCCATGAATAATCGCATCAGCCAAAGTGTGCCGCATTTGCACGTGCATATTGTGCCGCGCCGTAAGAAAGATGGTTTGAAGGGATTTTTCTGGCCGCGGAACAAATACGAAAGCGAGACGCAGATTGCCGAAGTACAGAAATCAATTCAGACGACAATTTCTGCAATGCAAGAAATTTCAAGCAAGAAAAACACCTGGTAATCGAAATGAATGACGTGGACGAGTGTCCTGTGTTTTGTTGAGGAATACAGAGCCGTCGAGTTTCTCTAAAAAACTTTTCGTCATCAGAGAAAATAAAACACACGAAAAGTTGATCTAAAGATTCGATGAGCGTATAACCCTTCCTGTCGCGAGGGTCACGGCCTTCGAGACCGACAGAGGGATCGGCAACCGATGTGGTGACACACGGGAGAGGGAATCAGCAACGGTCTGTTGATTCTATTGACGCCCTCCGGCCGAAGCCGAAAGGCTTTGCTAGAGAAAGCTGAGAGGCTTTCTCGAGCCACTCGGATAAAAACGAGTGGCACTCTTTAGACAGGACCCGCTGAAGAGGGCGAATGGTTCGACGCAAGTTGAGCCGACGTTGCTGGGTCGTAACCAGAGGTGGAGGAAAAGCCACCAGAACAAAAACCTAACGGCACCGCGTTCGAAAGGATGCGAGAATTGGTAAAACATTTCGTGTGCTGACCGAGGAGAGACTGACCGACAGT
>JANLYZ010000311.1:0-9859 GCA_031365905.1 Chloracidobacterium sp.
TCGAGCGAGACTCCGGTGAGCCTGGCGAGCGGGCTGGCAGTTTCGATCGCGCGCGGCAAGTCGCTCGAATAGATCGCCGAAAACTTTTCTGTCGCGAGCGCCTTCGCGGTGGCCTGCGCTTGCTTGCGGCCGCGCGGCGAAAGCGGCGTGTCAGTGTGCCCGCCGAACCGGCCTTCAGCGTTTCCCTGCGATTGGCCGTGACGGATGATGACGACGTGGGTGGTTAAAGACATAGGACGAGATTCACAACCGCTCTAAAACTTCCATCGGCGTCTTTCTTCCTCGAGTAGTTTTGACGAAGTCGGTATCGAAGCTAGGCAGATAGAGTGGAAAGAGAAGTCTGTAAGGAAAAGCTGATCGGACTCAAGCCGACGGAGAAGTTCACCTACCTCTTCAGACTGCCCCTGAGCGAGCAGGCGCTCCAACCAGATGTTAGTGTCCAGCAGGTACACTAATCGCCTCGCCAATCAAGGGATTTCTGCTGAAGTTCGAGTGAACTGTATTTCTCGCGGTAGTCGCTTAGGGCTCCGGCCCAGTTCTGTTCCAGTTTGCGAGTTGGACCGTTGGCTCTTCCTTGCAGCGACTCAACGAATCGGCGCACTTTCGCCTGAGATTCCGGCGGCAATTCTCGTACGATTTCATCAAGAGATCTTTGATCGGAACTCATAGCGTTTCTCACCTGGCAGTCAGTCTAACCCTACTGTGCTTACGCAGCAACGGCAGCTTCGTTCTTTAGTTTCTCTGCCTGATCGTGGGTGATGAGGGCCTGAATGAATTCGTCGAGCGCGCCTTCCATGACGAGGTCGAGCTGGTGAATCGTCAGCCCGATGCGATGGTCCGTTACGCGATTTTCCTTGAAGTTGTAGGTACGGATCTTTTCTGAACGATCGCCGGAACCAACCATCGAACGACGTTCGCTGGCAACCGCATCGTGTTGCTTTTGTTCTTCAAGCTCCTGCAAACGCGCGCGCAAAACGCGCATCGCCTTTTCGCGATTTTTGATCTGCGATTTTTCGTCCTGCATCGAAACTACGACGTTGGTTGGGATGTGCGTGATACGCACAGCGGAGTAGGTTGTGTTCACTGACTGCCCACCAGGTCCCGAAGAACAGAAAGTATCGATACGCAATTCCTTGGGATCGATCTTCACGTCAACTTCTTCCGCTTCCGGCAGCACAGCCACCGTAATCGCTGAGGTGTGGATACGCCCGCTCGCCTCCGTTTGTGGAACCCGCTGCACGCGATGAACGCCGGATTCGTGCTTCATCTTCGAATAAACCTTGTCGCCCTCGATCAAAATGATCGCTTCCTTGAAACCGCCAATTCCAGACTCCGACGCTTCGAGCACCTCAAACTTCCAGTGTTGTCTTTCCGCGTAGCGGCTGTACATTCTGAGTATGTCGGCGGCAAACAAGCTGGCTTCGTCGCCGCCGGTGCCGGCGCGAATCTCCACGATCACGTTCTTTTCGTCGTTGGGATCGGAAGGAACCAGCAGCAACTTCAGCTCAGTATCAGTTGCATCCAGCTTGCGTTGAAGTGTCTCGACTTCGCTGCGGGCCATCTCCCGCATTTCATCATCGTCGGCGCTTTCTGCAAGTTCCTGTGCGCCCTCAAGCTCAGCTTTCAGAGTTTTCCAGGTTCGATACTTTTCGACTATCTCCCCCAGCGTTCGGTGTTGGCGGGCCGCTTTGGTATAGGCCTTCTGGTCCGCAAGCAACTCCCGCGCGGAGAGCTCGTTCGCGAGTTCTTCGTAGCGGATTTCGATTTGTTCGAGTCGTTCTAACATGATGTTGTAGGGGCATGCCCTGCCCCTACCAATTTAGGATAACAGCGCAAGTTCCGGTTCGCCGGTTTGTGGTTCGAGCTTGAGCGACTCCTTCAAAGCTTCGATCGCAACTTCGAGTTGCCCGTCGTCAGGTTCCTGCGTTGTGATATTTTGCAGCCAGACGCCCGGACGCGTTATCAGTTTGAAAAACCAACCACTTTCTTTTTTCGCCGACAGACGAATAATTTCATACGAGAGTCCGGCCACCAGGGGAACCAGCGCCAGACGCACGAGAAAGTTATAGACGAGCGAGTCAAACTTGATAACTGAGAACAGCGCGATCGAGACCAGCATGACGACCATCAGGAAACTGGTGCCACAGCGCGGATGCTGACGTGGTTGCGGGCGCGCGTTTTCAACCGTCAGCGGCAGTCCCGCTTCCCAGGTGAATACGGTCTTGTGTTCCGCCCCGTGATACTCAAAGACGCGCCTGATGTCTCCCAATAGCGAAAAGCTGAAGATCATAATCAGGAAGAAGCTCATGCGAATCAGGCCGTCGATCAGATTGAAACCAACCGAAGGACGAACCGGATGCAAGTATGTCTTCACGGTGCTCCACGCGCGCGAATACCACGCCGGCGCGTTTGCATCAGAAGGACTTGATCCGTCGTTTGCCGATTGCGTGGCGCCTGCAGTTTGCCCGCTGGTCGCTACTGTTGGACTTGGCGAAGGCGCCCAGCCCGCGCCGATGAATAGTGCGTTAGTCAAAAGCAATGGAGCCGCCACAAACAGCAGGACGTTGAAGATCATCGCGAAGATTATCGAGCCGGCAGCGGCGGCTGTTCCGCCTTTTTTCATTTCATCTTTGGCGCGTTGCTGTGTTGGGACTGGGAACAGCCCCGGGACCGCACCGGTCAAGCCCGCGAAGTCGCCCTCGCCTTCGATCACGGCCGGCGTGAGCGCGACCCTGACTAGCTTCTCTTCTCTTGGGGCCTCGGCCGCCTGCGCATCGCCGAAGGCTTCGTTGGCTGAATAGTTCAACGCCTTGATTCCCAAGCCCATCGACTGCACGAGCAAAGCGCTGCCGCGCAATATTGGGAGCTTAAGCAGTGGGTACTTTGCGCTCCATTTCGGCAGCCGGGCTGAGATGTTCACGATGGTTCCATCAGCCTTGCGCACAGCGATAGCGTAGGCGTTTGGCGTCCGCATCATGACGCCTTCAATTACCGCTTGCCCGCCGACTATTAGATCTCTTTCGTTGGTACTCAATGTTTTTACCCGTACGACAGGCATTCTGGCCTATCGGTTTTCCAAGGGACAGACAGGAATGTCTGTCCTACTAAACACTAACGCCGGCTGGTTTTGAGTTCAACTCTAGTTTGCTACCTGAAAGCGGCAAACTAAAGCCTGAACCTCGAAACTCGAAGCCGGCGTCGATACTGAAGTTAAGCTAATGACGATTTCTGACTAACAACGTGTGTTCCTCGTATTACTGAGTCGCAGTGGTCGTTTCCGCCGGAGTCTTCTTGCCGTAACGCTTGTTAAATCGATCCACGCGTCCCGCCGTGTCGACCAGCTTCTGCTTGCCGGTGAAAAACGGATGACAAGCGGAGCAGATTTCCACATGCAGGTCGCCTTTTTTGGTGGAACGCGTCTTAAAAGTTTCGCCGCACGCGCAGGTAACGGTGATCTCGCTATATGCTGGATGTATCTCTGGCTTCATTGTTCTTGACCCTCACTATAGACAGCTATATGCCGCATTTCCAAACAAACCATGATAGGTTTTGACGTCAATAACGTCAAGTTGGCGATGATGTAACGCAAACTGTTAGTTTGCGCTTGGCGCAGTGCTTTTCACTGCCCGATGTGGTGGTGATTCGTGCGCGCACACTAACAGTTTGCGTTACCGCTATCACCCAAAAACAAGTCTGTTGACAGTAAATTAACGCCATGTTTAAATCGTTTTCTGCCGACCTTTTTTGTAATTAGCATTAACACTTCGCCTGTACTCGTTAGCGCGATCCGAACGACGAAATGCGATCGCACTTCGAGCGAGCAGTGTGATTACGTAGTGAGAGGCTGATGGCGGACGACAACGACAAGCCGGACAAACGAACTGAGGAGGCTCCCGGCGTAGTCGTGCCTGCTGACTCGACCGGTACACCGCCTGCATCGGCAATCCCGGATGCCGGCGTGGCTGCGGGAGCGGACGCGGAAAAGGCGGCCATGGTTGATCAGGCCAAGGCTCGCGTGGCCGCCGTCAAAGAATCGCTTGGCGAGAAGGCCGCAGCAGCCGTACCACCCGGCGCTCCAAAACCTCCAGTAAAGAAAAAAGAGGAAGGCCCCAAGCCGTCTGACGCTTCTGATCACAAACTCGTGCAGCAGTTGAAGGCGAAGTTTGACGGCGTGGTACTTGAAGCCGCCGAGTTTATTGGTCAGGTTTCCGTTCGTATCGCGCCGAAAAGCATCGTCGAAGTTTGCAATTATCTGCGCGATGACGCTGACGCGCGCTTCAACTATCTTTCAGATTTAACTTGCGTTCACTATCCGATGCGCAGCGAAGCGCCACTGGAGATTGTCTACAACCTTTACTCAATTTCGCGGAATGAACGCGTGCGTTTGAAGGTTTCCCTGGCCGAAGGCGCGAGCGTGGATAGTGTGACCGAAGTGTGGCCGGCCGCCAATTGGATGGAGCGCGAGGTTTACGATCTCTTTGGTGTGACTTTCAAGAACCATCCTGACCTGCGCCGAATCTTGTTGCCGCCCGATTGGGAAGGGCATCCGCTCCGGAAAGATTACCCGCTGGAGTTTATCGAAAACGCCTGGACCACGAGACACTTGCCGGAGATGACGGACGTACAGCGCGAACAGTTGGAACAAAGGCGCGCTTATGGTTTGGAAATACTCTCGGTGCCCCAGGAGCGCATGATGCGCGAGATCCTTCAGAGCGGTAAAGAAGTGATGCCGAAAGACAAGTAATTGCCGATTGCCAATTGCCGATTTCCGATTGGCGTCTCGACTTGGGGGCAGTTCCAATCGGAAATTGGCAATCGGAAATTGGAAATGCTATGACTCCAAAAGAGATCGCTGCGCAGTATGAAGCCAAAGTATTCGACGCGCCCGAGGCGGCGAGAGTGGCGGGCTTTGTTTTGACTGAGACGATGGAGCCGCGCAACGTTTGGAACAAGGCCAGCGCCGCACTCGCGATCGTAACCAAACTCGCGCAGCAACGCGCGCGCGGGGAAGCGAGCGAGATTGGTTTGATTATTGAACCGTGGAGCGTGACGGGTTGTTACGTTCCCAGTGAACCGGCGCCGACTGCGGCATAGTCAGGACCACCTGCGTAAGCGGGTGGCGAAAATGAAAGAGCAGGCAGGATGCCTGCGCTCCCAGGGAAGGTCGCTCCCAGCATATGCATCAAGTAGAGATTGCCACCACCCGAGAAACGCTGCTGGACAGCCCCGAGATGGTGCTGAACATGGGGCCGCAGCATCCGTCGACGCACGGGGTGTTGCGCGTGATCCTGAAACTCGACGGCGAGACAGTGATGGATCTCGACTGCGACATTGGCTACCTCCATCGCGGGATGGAAAAGATTGCCGAGAATCGTATGTACACGATGATCGCGCCTTATTGGGATCGACTCGATTACATTGCTGCCGTCTCAAATGGTCTGGTTTGGGTGGAGACTGTCGAGCAGATGATGGGCCTGGTCGTGCCGCCACGCGCTCACTACATTCGCACGATTCTTACGGAACTGAACCGCATCGCTTCTCACTTGCTTTGGCTCGCCACCCACGCGCTCGATATCGGTGCAGTCACGGTTCTGCTTTGGGCGTTGCGTGAACGAGAAGAGATTCTGAAAATTTTTGAACGACAGTTTGGCGCGCGTCTAACCTGCCATGCGTGGCGCGTGGGCGGCATGCCCAACGATACGTACGACGACTTTGAGGCAGACGTGCGACGTTTCGCCAGCAACTTTCCAATGCGTCTTGATGAGTACGAGACCGTCCTCTCGGAGAATCGCATCTGGTTGAGCCGCACAGTCGGCATTGGCGTGATCTCAGCAGAAGAGGCTGTGGCGATTGGATTATCAGGCCCGGCGCTGCGCGGTTCGGGCGTGGCCTGGGACATTCGCAAGGCGCGGCCTTATGCGGCGTATGCCGACATGGACTTTGATATCCCGCTCGGCGAAAACGGCGACACTTACGATCGTTACCTCGTGCGGCTGGAGGAAATGAGACAGTCGCGTCGGATCGTGGTGCAGGCGCTGGACAATCTGCCAGACGGCCCGGTGAACGCGAAGTTGCCCAAAATTCTTAAGCCTCCGGTGGGTGACTACTATCATTCCATCGAAGGCCCGAAAGGCGAGATTGGCTGCTACCTGGTTTCGGATGGTACCGCGCAGCCGTGGCGTGTACGTGTGCGGCCGCCTTCACTAATCAACCTTCAGGCGTTGAAGCAACTTTGCATCGGCCACCTGGTGGCGGACGTAGTTGCGATAATCGGAACGCTGGATATTGTTCTCGGTGAGATCGACAGGTAATTTCCTCTGTGTAACCTTTGTGCCCTCTGTGCCTCTGTGGTGGATGCCGTTTAAGTCAGATTCACCACAAAGGCACCGAGGGCACAAAGGAAGCACAGAGAAGCGGAAACGACATGGAACTTCTTTTAGCTCCAATCAACTTCATCGACCAGTTTCTGCTGAAGTTTTTCAGCGCTGACACGATCAATCACTTCGTGTGGCCGTTTATTCAGATTGGCCTGGTAGTGACGCTGGTCGCGGGTTGGGTGGCTTACGCCACTTATCTCGAGCGCAAGATTTCAGCGTTCATGCAGGCGCGACTGGGGCCGATGCGAGTGGGCCCCTGGGGATTGCTGCAGCCAATTGCCGACGGCATCAAACTGCTTACCAAAGAAGATTTCATTCCCGAAAAGGCCGACCGTTGGATTTTCGTCTGCGCGCCTTACATCGCCGTTGCCGCCGCTTTCATTACGTTTGCAGTGATTCCGTTTGCGCCTGACTGGGGCGTGATTACTGACGTCAACATTGGACTCTTGTTTGTGTTGGCCGTGTCGAGCGTTGGCGTGCTGGCGTTGATACTCGCGGGTTGGTCGTCGAACTCGAAATATTCACTACTTGGCGCATTGCGTTCCAGCGCGCAGATGGTTTCATACGAAGTGGCGATGGGGCTGTCACTGATCGGGGCGCTCATGTTTGCGCGCACGCTCTCACTGTCAGGCATCGTCGGCGCACAGGAAAGCGACTCGGTTTGGTATTTCGTTTACCAACCGCTCGGGTTTTTGATCTTTCTCGTCAGCGGCATCGCCGAAAACAATCGGGCGCCGTTTGATCTGCCGGAAGCGGAATCGGAATTAGTTGCGGGGTTCCACACCGAGTATTCCGGTTTTCGTTGGTCGCTATTTTTCATGGCCGAGTATGCGGCGATGGTGATCGTGTCGGCGGTGGCGGTAACGGTCTATCTCGGCGGTTGGTATCTGCCATTCGTTTACCGCTTTACTGAAGCGAAGGGTTATCACAACCTCTATGTTATAGTCAGCCTTCTAGTGTTTCTTGCGAAGCTCGGTGCAATTCTCTACTTCTATTTTTGGTTACGCTGGACGCTGCCGCGCTTTCGCTACGATCAGTTGATGGACATCGGCTGGAAGTGGTTGATTCCTTCGGCGCTGATTAATATCACGCTTTCCGCGTCGGCAATTTTTGTAGTTCAGGCGCTCGATGGCTGGCGCGGCATCACGACGATTCAGTCGTTGGCCAATGGACTGGATCTAACGGCGAGTGGCAAAGCAATCATGATTGTAATGGGATTGTTGAGCCTCGGTATTACCGGTTTGCTGTTGGCTCGGCTCAACTGGCGCTCGCGCGATTTCAATTTGAAGAGCCAGCGGCGAAACATCCGCCTGGTGAATGTGCCGCAGGGCAAACCGGCGGTGGCGGCGGTTGTTCCGGCTGGTGATTGATAGCTAATTGCCGATTTCCGATTGCCAATTGCCGATTGGCGGTTTCGTTCGGCAATTGGCAAATCAGCAAAAAATCGGCAATCGGCATTTGGCAATCGGAAATAAGAATATGCCTTTAGTTAAAGTTCCCAAACCAAAATTCATCGAAAAGCTGCAACGCTTTTTCCTCGTCGATCTTTTGAAGGGCCTGCAACTGACGCTCAAGTACAACATCGGAGCCATCACCAGCAAAGACAGCGTCGGCGGCAAGGGAATTTATACGGAGCAGTATCCGAAGGTTCGACCTGACGTCGCGCCGCGTTTTCATGGCGCGCCGCGTCTCAACATGGATCCGGAAACTCACGATACGCTTTGCATCGCCTGCAACCTTTGCGCGATCGCGTGTCCCGAGGATTGCATTGACGTGCTGGCCATGGACGTTGAAATCATCGTCGCGGGCAAACCGCGCAAGAAGAAAGTGCTGGACGAGTTTATCTTCGACACGTCACGCTGCATGTTCTGTGCGCTCTGCCAGGAAGCGTGTCCGACGTCTTGCCTGGAACTGACGCAGGATTTCGAGTTAGCAACCTACTCGCGCGCGGGCTTCGTCTGGAATCGCGAGATGCTCGAGCAAGGGCGCGAGACAGTGAAGTACACTCGGTAAATAGATTGCCGATTGCCAAGTGCCGATTGCCAATTAGTGATCGCTAGGTTTTGCGGCGGGTTGTTGCTCCCACGACAACTATGAAGGCTGATGATTTAAAGAAGCGCACCTAAGCAATTTGCATTGCGAATTCTGAAGCTAGTGGCAGCATTGCCTAACAACGTTCAGGGACGGGCTATTGGCAATCAACTGGTGCGAGCCGGCACTGCAGTCGCTGCAAATTACAGAGCCGCCTGTCGGGGTCGATCGAAGGCCGAATTCATCGCGAAACTTGGAACCGTCGAAGAAGAGGCTGATGAAAGCGCTTTTTGGATGAAATTGATCATCGAAGCTGAACTCTTGAAACCGCAAAAGGTTCAATCATTACTTGCGGAAGCCATCGAGCTCACGAAGATCATGGCGCGCTCACGGATATCAGCTTCGACGGCACTCAGACAAAGCAGGTCGTTAGTTAGCAAGCGAGATTCAAACGCAATTTCAAATCGGCAATCGGCAATTGGCACTCGGCAATGATATTAACTGGGTGGGAAGCAGTCTTCTTCTGGGTTTTCTCCATTGCGGCCATCTTTGCAGGTCTTTTGACTGTGATGGCCCGCAACACAATTCACAGCGCGCTCTTCCTGATTTCTTCGCTCGTTTCCGTCGCCGCTCTCTTCATCCTGCTGCATGCTGAGTTCATCGCTGGGGTACAGATACTCGTTTACGTCGGCGGCGTGATGGTTCTGTTCTTGTTCGTGATCATGCTGGTGAACGTTGGTTCGGAAGAGCGGGGCAGCGAAGAAATTTTTAACCGGCCACGCCAGATCGCGGCCAGCGTTATCTTTTGCGCCTTGCTGGTGGCGGCACTCATCGGCGCGCTGAACGTTGGTTATGTCGGTTTGTCCAAGCGTGATGAAGCGAAGATTACAGCGGCCGCGGCAAACGCTCAGGAACGCGACAAGACGCTTGATAAATCAGCCACTGGCGCTTCGGGGATGACCACCGACACGCAGCGGATCGGCGGCGCTCTCTATCGCTTCGGCTCGTTACCGTTTGAAATAGCGAGCGTGCTTTTGTTAGTAGCAATTATTGGTTCGGTGATGTTGGCGCGCACGCTCAAGCAGGAAGCGGCGGTTGATGACGTCGATCCTGAGGTGCTGCGTACAGAAGCCACGCACGATCCGGAATTGACGGAAGTCCAGACTGAACCGCTCGGATTGTTTATATTTATGTCCACATTTTTCACCCCGCTGTTTGCGTTGATATTTCAGGAAGCGACTGAAGGACGATTCGCGGTCGCCTGGCAAAAAGCGCTGCATCCTGACCTGTCCAAGTTTCTAATTATCGGTGCGTTGCTTTTTATCATTGGCGTTGCCGGCGTACTGACGCGCCGCAACATCATCGTCATCTTCATGTCGATTGAGTTGATTCTTAACGCGGCCAATCTTAACTTCGTTGCGATGTCGCGCTACTTGCAGGACACAGGTAAC
>JANLYZ010000335.1:0-2722 GCA_031365905.1 Chloracidobacterium sp.
GTATCATCGTCGCGAACGGGAACAATCCTCTGCGCGATGATTGGCCCACCATCCAACGACTCGTCGACGAAGTGGACTGTGCAGCCGCTCCACTTCACGCCGTGTTCCAGCACGCGGCCGTGCACGTCGAGTCCGGGAAACGCCGGCAGTAAACTCGGATGAATATTCAGAATGCGATTGCGATACGACTCGATGAAGTACCTGGACAACAGGCGCATATATCCGGCGAGACAAACGATTTCAACGCCATGTTCCTCGAGCGCAGCAACTATCGCGCGATCGTGTTCTTCGCGCGAGCGTCCATCGCGCTCGATGGCAATGCACTTGAGGCCACGCTCGCTGGCGGGCTGCAAGCCCGCTGCATTCGCCTGATCACTGACTACCAACGCGATTTCGGCGTCAGGCACGCGGCCTTCGTTTACCGCGTCAGCCAGCGCGAGCATGTTTGATCCGCGTCCCGAGATTAAGATGCCGATGCGTTTAGTCACTACTGGATTGAAACTTCCCGATCGCCTTTGGTGACACGTCCGATTTGATAGATCGCCGCGCCTTGCTGTTGCAAATGCGACTCAATCGCAGTCCGGTTTTGCTCCGCTATTGCTATCACCATCCCCAAGCCCATATTAAACGTGCGATACATTTCCGCCGCGGAAACGTTGCCAATCTCCTGCATGAGTTTGAAAACCGGCAGCAGCGGCCAACTGCCTGCATCAACCTCGACCGCACAACCTTCCGGCAGAATACGCGGAATGTTGTCCGTCAGTCCGCCGCCGGTGATGTGCGCAAGACCCTTGATCATTCCCGAATCAAGCAGCCCATCGAGCGGCTTCAGATAACTTACGTGTGGTTGCAAGAGTGCTTCGCCGACCGTCATTCCCAGTTCATCGAGACGCTTATCAACTCTGTGACCCGCGACTTCGAGCAACAACTTGCGCGCGAGCGAGTAGCCGTTGGTGTGAAGTCCAACCGAAGGCAGCGCCAACAGCACATCACCAGGTGTAATCCCTTTTCCGTCGATTATCTTCTCGCGATCCGCGACGCCCACGATGAAGCCCGCGATGTCGTATTCGCCCGTTGAATAAAAATCCGGCATCTCTGCTGTTTCGCCGCCCAGCAGTACGCAACCGTTTTCGCGGCAACCGTTGGCAACGCCTTCAACGATCGCCGCCACAACTTCGGGGAGCAGCTTGCCCGTGGCGATGTAATCAAGAAAGAAAAGCGGGCGCGCGCCCTGGACCAGGATGTCGTTAACACAGTGGTTCACGAGATCGCGACCGACCGTGTTGTGGACTCCAGCGAGAAAAGCAATCTTCAGTTTCGTGCCAACGCCATCCGCAGAAGCAACGAGCACCGGTTGTTTGAGACTCGGAAACGCGCCGTCAAACATTCCGCCGAAGCTGCCGATTTCCGAAAGGGTGCGCTCGTTGAATGTGCGCCGCGCGAGTTCTTTGATCTTGTCAGTCGCGCGTGTCGCTGCATCGATATCGACACCGGCGTCGCTGTAGGTTATTGGCTTGGTCATATTCTGGTGAAAGGTAAATGGTGAATAGTAAATTGTCAGAACCTCACGGCGGAACTATTTACCATTTACCATTCACTATTTACCCGCCTTGGTTTTCGGTGGCGGCCCGAAGTCGCCGTAGGCAATGAACCCTGAACGAGACGAGTCATCTTTCTGTGGCGGACGCCCGACCCACACGTCAGTCTTAGGTTCTTTGGCGGTCTTGATTACATACTCGCCTTCCTTGCCTCGCGTAGTAATCGTGATTTCCCCTTGCAGATCCGTGCGATAAAGTTTCGCATTCGCAGCGCGCAGTCGATCCAGCACCGCTTGTGCCGGATGGCCGTAACGGTTCCACTCCCCACACGAAATGATCGCCACTTCCGGCTTCACTCGATCGACAAAGTCCTGCGTGGTCGCATACTTCGAACCGTGATGCGCAACTTTCAGAATGTTCACCTTGAGATTCACATCCTTCGTTAGCATTCGATGCTCAGTCTGCTCTTCGGCATCGCCCGGCAACAACATCGAGAAGTCGCCGTAGTCGAGACGCAGCACAATGGAATTGGCGTTTGGTAGATTACCGCCCGTCTTGATCTGGTCTTTAGTAAAGAGCGGCTCGGTAGGCGCGAGCACTGTCAAACGAGCGCCACCACCGAGATCATACTTCGCACCTGCCTGCGCCTGCTCATAATGCGCGCCACTTTGCGTGATGGCTTCCTTGTACTCGTCATAAAACTTCGTAACTGCGGCTGACTTGTTAGACTTGGTCGCCGGTGCCGGTTTCTTGCTCGAATTCTTTCCGCCTGCCTTAGTCTGAGGAACGAGCGACTCGGGCACATCCGGTCCCTGGCCATTATCAATAACATTTAAAACCTTAGTGGCTTTGAGAACTTCGTCGGCGCCGCCGATGTGATCGGGATGCGGATGTGTGGCAATGAAGTAATCGAGTTGCTGCACGTTGTAACGCTTCAACGCATCAATGATGACTTTGCCTTTGCCGGCATCGCCCGCGTCGATCAAAACCGATTTACCACCGGGCGCGATGATCAGGATCGAATCGCCTTCAACCGGCCCAACGTCAAGCACGTGAACCTGAAGCTCGCCACCTGACGCCGGCGGCGGTCGCAACTTCCAGCGTGGCCAAACGTATTTCCATCCCACCACGCCCGCAGCACAAAGCACAACCGCTAAGACAGCAATCGCGCAGCCGCAACCCTT
>JANLYZ010000373.1:0-6102 GCA_031365905.1 Chloracidobacterium sp.
GTGGAAGCAGACGAAGCATCGCTGGTGATGGCGGGTCTCGTCGACAGTCACGTTCACATCAATGAACCCGGTCGGACAGAATGGGAAGGCTTTGCGACTGCGACGCGAGCAGCAGCCGCGGGCGGCGTCACAACTATCATCGACATGCCGCTCAATTCAATTCCACCGACGACCACAGTCGCAGGCTTATACGAAAAGTTAGCGGCGGCACGCGGTCAATGCTCCGTTGATGTTGGCTTTTGGGGCGGCGTGGTTCCGGGAAATACGAGTGAACTCGCCGCGCTTGCCGCCGCGGGTGTAGTCGGCTTCAAGTGTTTTCTAATTCACTCCGGCGTCGATGAATTTCCCAACGTTACTGAAGATGATTTACGTGAAGCGCTACCGGAGTTAACAAGGCTGGGCGCGTTATTGATCGTTCACGCCGAAGTGCCTGGGCCAATCAGTAGGACAGGTATTCCTGCCTGTCCTCCGGGCAAAAGCGCGACCCGGGGCTCATTTAATTCCGATAGCTCTTCAACAAAGGAAGGGACAGACAAGTATGTGTGTCCTACTAAATACGAAACCTTTCTCGCGTCGCGGCCGCGCGCGGCGGAAGACGAAGCAGTCGCGTTAATGATCAAGCTGTGCCGTGAGTTTGGTACCCGCGTTCACATTGTTCACCACTCATCCGCCGACTCGTTGTCGCTGTTACACGATGCAAAGGCGGACGGTCTAAAGCTGACGGCGGAAACCTGTCCGCATTATCTGACATTTGCTGCCGAAGAGATTCCTGATGGCGCAACCGAGTTTAAGTGTTGTCCGCCAATTCGCGAGCGTGAAAATCGCGAACAACTTTGGGCCGCCCTCGGCATGCGAACAATCGACATGATCGTTTCGGATCACTCGCCGTGTCCGCCCGCAATGAAGCTTCCCGAGAGCGGCGATTTTCTGCAAGCCTGGGGCGGCATATCTTCTTTACAGCTTCGCTTGCCGGCTGTCTGGACAGAGAGCCAGCGCCGCGGCTTTTCTATTGTGGACGTGGCGCGCTGGTTGTGTAGTGCACCGGCAAAACTTGTCGGCCTTGAAAATCGGAAAGGCTCAATTGCCGCCGGCTACGATGCTGACATTGTCATTTGGAACCCGGCGAAGGGATTTAGTGTTGCGGGCGCGGCACTACATCATCGCCACAAACTGACTCCGTATGAAGATCGAGTTTTGAACGGCGTCGTCGAGAAGACCTTTCTTCGTGGCCGGAAGATATATGATAGCGGCGAATTCATTAGCGAACCACGCGGCCTGCTGCTGACAGGTACCCGTAACGCAAACTGTTAGTTTGCGTCCGACTAGCAACGGGCCAGATGAATCAATCAACGCAAACTAACAGTTTGCGTTACCTAACGGAGGCTGTATGCCTGAAATCGAGTGGGCGCTAACCGCAGACGCGCCCGTGAAAGAAAAGTTCGGCGGCACGATCAGAGTGCGAACGCTCTGGCAAGCGGCTGGTGGCGCGACAGCGCAAGTGGTTGAGATCGATCCGGGCGCTTGTTGGGAGGGAATCGATCTGCATGAGCCCGGACCGGAAGAAGTCTACGTAGTTTCCGGCGTTTTCAATGACGGCATGCGCGATTATCCCGCCGGCAGTTTCATTCACAATCCGCGCGGCTCGTCGCACGTGCCGCAGTCGAAAACCGGCTGCACGATTTTTGTTTTTTATCCCGAAGGCTAGAGGCGCAAATGGACTTTACTGAACTTGTCGATCTCGCTCAGGAAAAACTCGGCGGCGCCGTGCTGTTTGCCAACGACGATTTTTTCGCGCCCAAAGAGAATTTGCTGAAGGCAGCGGCGCCCATCTTTATCGAAGATAAGTACACCGATTTGGGAAAGTGGATGGACGGCTGGGAGTCGCGGCGGCGGCGCACGCCCGGTTACGACTGGTGCATCATTCGTCTCGGCCTGCCGGGAATAATTCGCGGGCTCGTAGTCGATACCAGTTTCTTCCGTGGCAATTATCCCGAGCAATGTTCACTCGAAGCCTGCACGCTCGACGGCTTGCCAACTGTGGAAGAACTATCGAGCGAGGCAATTGAATGGACGGAGATTCTGCCGCAGTCGGCGCTCGCGGGTGATTCGCAAAACCCTTTTGTTATCGCGAGTGAGCAACGGGTCACGCATTTGCGCTTCAAGATTTTCCCGGACGGTGGCGTCGCGCGTTTGCGTGTCTATGGCGAGGTGGTTCCTGATTGGGACCGACTCAAGCGCATTGGCGGCGAGATCGATTTGGCCGCGGTTGAGAATGGCGGCCTCGTGCTCGATTGCAGCGACATGTTTTTTGGGCATCGTCACAATTTGATCATGCCGGGTCGGGCCGCCAACATGAGCGACGGTTGGGAAACGAAACGACGACGCGGGCCGGGTAATGATTGGACGATTATCCGCCTGGGCCAGCCCGGCCAGATTCGCCGGCTGGAAGTTGATACTGCCTGGTTCAAAGGAAACTCTCCGGAGAGCTGTTCGCTTGAAGGTTGCCGCACAACAGGTAATGTCCTGCCAACTTCGCTCAACTGGAAACCGCTGCTGCCGCGTACAAAACTACAGGCCCATACGCGTCACTTCTTCGAACCGGAACTATCGGATGCCGGCACAGTTTCCCATTTGCGTTTTAATATTTTTCCCGACGGCGGCGTGAGCCGCTTGCGCGTTTATGGAACGCTCGATGAAAGCCGGTGATTGGCTGGGACCGCGGGCGTCTCGCCCGCAATGAGCGCGAAGCGCGAAAATGTTTTGTCAAGAACCGATGACGCCGGCAAACCTCTGTCGCCCCTTCGGGGCTCTGCCATTTGTTTGGGCCGCTACCCCGGGCTTACGCCCGGGGCTACTTTCTTCCGCCAGCTTCGCTGGCTCGTTGTTTAGTGAACGCCAACTCGCGCACTATTAAGAACACAGGTTCCGAATCTCCAGCTCGCTTCGCTGAACTCAATGTCGCAGAGTCCTACCACCGAAGCAGACTTCTTGAAGTGCTGCGGCTCAAAAAAGTGGGCGCAACAAATGGTTGCCGCAGGCCATGAAAACCTCGATGACTTGATCGCTAACGCCGATCGCATCTGGTGGTCGCTGGACTCTCAGGACTGGCTCGAAGCCTTTCACAGTCACCCTAAGATCGGAGAGAAGAAAGCAGCCGCTGGAGTTGCCGCTGAAGCGCAACAATGGTCTGCAGACGAACAGTCAGGCATTCGTGATTCTGAACAGCATACGTTGGACGAGTTGGCGGAGTTGAACGAGGCGTATGAAAAGAAGTTTGGCTACATCTTCATCGTTTGTGCCTCGGGGAAAAGTTCTGAAGAGATGCTGACCATGTTGCGCGAGCGTTTGCAAAACAATCCAGACGAAGAATTGCGGATCGCCGCGGGCGAGCAAGCGAAGATTACGGATTTGCGACTAAGAAAACTCCTGGCGGCCTAAAAACACCGGTGGGCGCACGCCGTCTGCCCTTTATTTCAGGCTCAACCTCCAGCCGTTTCGCTCCGTCCCCGCCAACCCGTACGAAAGAGTATTGACTTTGCGAACCGCACGGAATATCGTGCGCCTATCCTTGCAACGAGGCTGGACTCTCACGAGCCTGTTTGCCTTGCAATCTCGGCAGCACAGCCCCCTTGCTAGCGTTTCTTTCACAGGGCGCCGGCGATACTTTTTACTCGACTCATCGCAAAGCGCGTCTCAATAGGATTGAGAGTGTGCAGCATTCTCCATGAACAATGTTGTGCCCTCGCTTCTACGACCGGATACCGCTGACGGCGTGATTGGGTTCGACTCCCAGACTGGAGTTAAGAAAATGAGACAGCTATCGGCCCAGGAACTTGCCAACGAGATGAAGATCGTTGCGCAGTTAACCGAAAGACTTCTGCTTCACCCCCTCCCGGACTTGCAGGGCGAGATCAGCAGGCTTGGTTTGTTTCTGCAAGCTTGTGAGACCAGGCTCATGAAGTTGATGGACAATCAACATCCCAGCGAAACCGAGCCGGGGGTAACTCAGTACGGTTTGGCTCTGTATCTCTTCGATACCACTCATCCCGTACTGCGTCGATTGCTCCACTTTCCCAAGTCGCGGATTACGCCGGCGCTGCTCAAACAGTGGGAAGCAGAAGTTACCACCGGCGGGGTTGACGACTACGAGGGATCGCTAATCGCGGTTGGCAAGTATGAACAACTCGACGCGGGCTGGGTCACCGCGCTTATCTATTATCTGGCATTGAAACTTGGCGTGCGAGAAGTTAGTTCCTGGGCGCCGTTTGGCACGACGCCAGCCACGATCGATGCTCAGGGTGATCCAATTACTATCGCGATTGTTGGAGACTGGGGCACCGGCCCGTTTCCAGATGGCGCCATTGAATATCCCGCGCTGCAGGTTATCAATCAGATAAAACAAAAGTCGCCCGACTTCACCATTCACCTCGGCGATGTGTATTACGCGGGCACTGCCGGCTTTCTGGGTTCCGATGAAGAGATAAATAACTTCGTAGGGCTTTGGGCTGGCGGCTCCCAAGGGTCGTTCATGCTCAATTCAAACCACGAGATGTACAGTGGCGCGCAAGGTTATTTTGGTAAAGGACTAAAAGCTGCGCCATTTGCGAGGCAAAACAACACCAGCTATTTCGCCATTCAGAGCGATAAGTGGATCATCATCGGGCTCGATACCGCCTATTACGACAAGAGCCCGCTTTTCATGAATGGCGCCCTTACTGACGATAACCAAATCAACTTTATCAAGGGTCTCGACAACACTAACAAAAAAGTAATCGTACTTACCCACCACAACCCCACGAACATCGAGGGGACGGGAATTGGACAACTCACTCTCTGGAACGCGGTGGCCTCAGCTCTCGGAAGAACGCCTGACTTCTGGTATTGGGGGCATATTCACAACGCCATCGTTTACTCCGATCAGTCGTTTCCCGCTCAGAATGGCACCAAAGCTCGTTGCGTCGGGCACGGCGCGATTCCATTCGGGGTCGGCTACGGGTTACTAAATAATGACGGCAGCAACAAGCCTTCGATCGAATACTTCGCGCACGAACTCATGTCCAGCGTCTATCCGAACACGGACGCACAGCAGGCGAACCGGGTCTTGAACGGTTTCGCGTTGCTCACTCTCAGCCAGGACGCAATCAAGGAAGAGTTTATCGATCAAACTGGCATCGTCCGCTGGTCGCAAACGTCGGTGCTTGGTCTGTCCGCGGCGTTCGCGGGCCTTACGACCGGTATCGATGGCGCTTAGAAATGAATGATCCGTTTGGCGCTTTTCAAATTTCTCAAATCAAACATGGAGTGAAACATCGTGACTAATCAAAATCAAAAAGCCCTCCCCAAACGGGTGCCGATGGTTGGCTGGTATGACCCGCGACAGCTTGCTAAGACCGGTCTGGAGGTTGCCGTATCAACAATCTTCGGGCGCCATTCGGATCATCGTCTGGTCGAGGCCATGGCATCGGAGCAGGATAAGGAAAAGTTTTACGACTACAGCTACGAGTATCAGGACAATGGCAAGGACCACTTTGAAGTAGATTGCGATCGGCCGCGAAACTCGATCTGGATTGATTATGTGGGTGACGTCGGCGACGGTTGGAATTCAACTTACGCGGTTGCCTATAACCTCGGGCAGGCCGAGAGCACCTTCAAGTACACCGACTCGAAGACTAAGCAAACATTCGAGGCGAAAACGAAACGAGGCGCGGTATTGATCTTTGGCGGCGACGAGGTTTACCCAACTGCCAGTCGCGAAGTATACGACCAGCGTCTTGTAGCTCCATATGAAACGGCCCTCCGCTACTCAAGCGATCCCTATCCGCACCTTTTCGCGCTTCCTGGCAACCACGATTGGTACGACAGTCTGGTCGCTTTTACTCGACTGTTTACGGCGCGCCCCTGGTTCGCCGGTTGGCGCACGCGCCAAACCCGCAGCTACTTCGCCTTGAAGCTCCCACACAACTGGTGGCTCCTTGGCACCGATGTCCAACTTGGTTCCGACATTGACAAGCCGCAGATGAAATATTTTGAGAGCCTCGTTGAGGAAATGGATAAGCAGGCCCAGGCGAGCAACGAACCCGCTCGCATTATTCTCTGTCATGC
>JANLYZ010000377.1:0-1606 GCA_031365905.1 Chloracidobacterium sp.
CCAGACTATCTCCCGTTAGGATGGTGGGTTTGATGATGGGCGTTTGGTTCCTATCGATTTCGGTTGGCAGCTACATAGCCGGCAGAACAACCCAACTGTTTGTCGCCGGAACCCCCGAAGTTTTGACGCGTGCCTTTGGGATTTTTGCCGGGATTACGCTGGCGGCCGCGTTGTTGTTGGCGCTGCTCACTCCATTGATTAATAAGATGACGCCACGTCCAAAATCGGCCTGATTGTCGGGAGAAGATAATATGCGGAGACAAATACAATTCGTTATTGGCTTATTATTTCTTGCGCTCGTTCCGGCGACTCGAGCTCAGAACAAGCTTCTAACCATCGACGACATTTTCGATCCGGCGAAGAAGGTTAACTTCAACGGTACTGTGCCAACTGTTCATTGGCTAAATGATGGCAAGCACTACCTGCTGACGGATCCCTCGAAAAAGGACGCGCCCAAGATCCAAAAAGTTGACGCCGCAACCGGTGAAGCCGTGCCGTTTTTCGAAACGGCGAAGATGCTGGCGGCGTTGATGGCCCTCGGTGGCGTTACGGAACAAGATGCGAAACAGCTTGCCAATCGCAGCTCTTATCAAATGAGCAACGACGAGAAGGCGGTGCTGATCAACTGGAACGACGATCTCTTTTATTACCAACTTGGCAGCGATAAAGCGGTGCGCGTGACGAACAATCCGGAGGAGGAAGTTGGTGAGACGTTTAGTCCCGACGGCCGCCTGCTGGGCTTTGTTCGCAACAACAATATCTACGTTTACGATCTCGCCGCGCAGCGCGAACGTAGACTAACAACCGATGGCAGCCCAAAGATTCTCAACGGCCGTCTCGACTGGGTCTACCAGGAAGAATTGTATGGACGCGGAAACTTTGAAGCCTACTGGTGGAGTCCTGACTCTACCAAGCTTGCCTATCTCCGACTCGATGAGAATCCAGTTCATGAGTTCACAGTCGTCGATCACATTCCCTATCATCAGAATTTGGAAGTTACGCCTTACCCGGAAGCCGGCGATCCGAACCCGGTAGTGCAACTGGGCGTCGTAAATGCAGTCGGCGGCGCCACGCGTTGGGTAGACACTTACAAATATCAGCCGAGCGACTTCCTGATCGTGCGCGTGTCATGGACGCCGGATAGCAGCAAAGTCGTCTATCAAGCGCAGAACCGTGAACAAACGTTTCTCGATCTGAATTTCGCCGGCAGCGAGGATGGGAAGTCGGCCACCGTCATGCGCGAAACCTCGAAGGCCTGGGTGGAGGTGATCGACAATCCCACCTGGTTGAAGGACGGCTCGTTTCTCTGGCAAAGTGCGCGCAGCGGTTGGCAGCATATTTATCACTACGCTCAGGACGGCAAGCTGCTGCAGCAGGTCACGGATGGAAAGTGGGAGGCGCGCTCAGTCGACGGTGTGAATGAAGACACCGGGTTCGTTTACTTTAGCGGCACCGAACACAGTCACATCGCGCCGCAGGAATATCGCATTAAGCTCGACGGCAGCAGCTTCACGAGATTGACCACGAGCGAAGGCACGCACAAAGCATCCTTGAGTCCGAGCGCGAGTTTCTTTGTCGATAGTTGGAGCGACATAAACACGCCTAC
>JANLYZ010000400.1:0-41011 GCA_031365905.1 Chloracidobacterium sp.
GTTCCAGTGCTGGCCAGGGGCCTCGATCCCGTAACCGACAAAAACGAGGTCGGCATCAACGTCAACGTCTTCGGTTTGCGCGCCGGTAAAGGCGACGTAATCATCGGCAAACTTAAAACTTTCTTTTCCATTGTGGCCGGAGACGACGAGCTTCGTGTTCGGATCGGCTTTCACTCCAACCAGCGAAACGGGTTGAAAGAAGCTGCCATTCGCTCCCGCGCCCTTCAGGCCCAGCGCTTCCATCTCCGCGGCCAGATAGCCGGCGGCAAGTTCGCCACCGCGCGCGCCGGTGCCGCGTCCCTCGAGCAGATCGCTCGAAAGAAACTTGATGCGCGCGCGCATCGCGTCTTCGTTGAGGGTTGGGCCGGTGCGACTGCGACGCTGGGAAACTCCCACCGTGCACATCGCAACGATCAGGGTTGACACGACTGCGACGCGTAGATTAGTAGTTATGCTCATTCAGTTGTCCTCGTCATTCTCTTCCGGTAATCAGCGCCATCGCTTCCGCACGCGTGCGCGGGTCAGTACGAAACCCGCCGAGCACTGCTGAGGTCACGGTTTTGGCATCGGCCTTTCTCACGCCGCGCAGGGTCATGCAGGTGTGGGCCGCCTCGATCACAACCATCACGCCAAGCGGCTTAAGGCCTTCAAACAAAGTGTTCGCGATGTCAGTTGTCAGCCGTTCCTGGAGTTGGAGTCGGCGGGAAAACGTTTCCGCAAGTCGAGCCAGTTTTGAGATCCCGAGAATTCGTCCATCACGCGGAATGTAGGCAATGTGACACTTGCCAACAAACGGCGCCAGATGATGTTCACACATTGACGCGATGCTGATGTCTTTAACGATCACCATTTCGTCGTGCTTGTCGCCAGGCAAAGGCACGACATGCTGCCTGGGGTCTTCGCGCATGCCGGAGGTCAACTCGGCATACATTTCGGCGACGCGTCGCGGTGTTTCCTGTAATCCGGGCCGATCGGGATTTTCTCCCAGACCTTCGAGGATCATGCGAACGCCCTGCGCGATCAGCGCGAGATCAACCGGCGGGGAATCGCTCCCGAGCGACTTATCGCCTTGATCTTCTTTCGAGAACCTTATTGCCATCGTGAAACCTTGTCAGATGAATACTTTCTATCTTTACAAAGCTGAGTGTTAACTCTATTGCAGAACCGCGAGCGGTAGCGAGCGGATGCAATCACTCAACCGCACAAGGTGAAGAGTTTTATCCGTGATCAAGCGTACCTCGAGCGCCTTTGATTCACATAGCGTCTTGCATCCGCTCGCTACCGCTCGCGGTTCTGCACCCATTCCTTAAATGCCCTGCTGCGTCGCCAGTGCCGCGCGCGCAGCATCTTCAACATCCCGCAGCGGAACGTTCGCATTACGCGCCGCCCGCCGGCACTGTTCATACTCGGGCATCGCCTTAATCACGTGTCCATTGAGTTGGGCTACTTTAACATCAATAGGCCCATACTGGGTTTCCACCGCCACAATGCGGCGCTGCAACGCGCGTCGCTCCACTTCGTAAGCGCGCAGGCCCAGCGTGGTAGTCTCAGAAAACAGCAAATCGTTAAGCGATGCGCGCTCCGCAGCACGACAAAGGATCGATAGCAACACTCCCGGACGATTCTTCTTCATCTGCACGGAAGTGAAGTAACAATCCAGGGCGCCGAGGTCAAACGCGCGCTCCATCACGTGACCGAGTATCTGCGGCGAGATGTCGTCCATGTTCGTCTCAATCATCCATAGACGTTCATCCCCTGAAGCCTTCGACTCGGCATCATCTTCGCCGATCAGTACCCGCAATGCGTTGGGAAACTTCTCGTATTGTCGCGTGCCCGCGCCGTAGCCGGTTTGCCCGAGCTTCATCTGCGGTATTGGCCCGTACTCAGTGCAGACGGTCGTGATGATGGCCGCACCTGTTGGCGTCACCAGCTCGCCGACGATGTCAGTCGAATAAAAAGGCACTCCTTTCAGTAACTCGGCAACGGCCGGCGGCGGCACCGGGTAACGGCCATGGGCCATCTCAACCGTCCCGCTGCCAACGTGAAGGGCCGAAGAAATGAAGCGTTCAATGCCAAGCAGTTCAAAACAGATCGAGGCTCCCACCACGTCAATGATCGCATCGAGCGCGCCTACTTCGTGAAAGTGAATTCGTTCGACAGGCTCGTGGTGCACGCGGGCTTCCGCTTCTGCCAACCGCGAGAATATCCTGGCCGCGCGATCCTTCACTGCCTTAGACAGCCGCGAGTCGTTAATGATCTTGAGGATGTCTGAAAGGTGACGGTGTGCATGCTCGTGCGCAGTCTGCACGCGAGCATGTGTGGCGCTGATGCCGGACCGATCAACGGTCTCGAAGTCAATCGAAAAGCCCTGGACTCCCAACAAAGACAGTTGTCGTTGGAACGCCTCCGGCTCAATACCAGCCGCGATCAATGCGCCTAGTATCATGTCGCCGCTGGCACCGGCGAAGCAGTCAAAATAAAGCGTCTTCATAAGTGTGACAGACATTCCTGTCTGTCAGTTTCAGCCGCGGTCTGCAATCTTTGAGTTAACTGGATGGTAACAGAGCGCGCTCCAAAAGTGTCAAGGAAGGACTCTGCGGCAGACTCCAGTAGTTCAGAGTTCAGCCTTCAGGTTGTCCGACGGCGACCCCGGCAAGCTAAAGCTTGAACTCTGAACTGCTAGCTAGTGGCGCCGTTCGCGGTAATTTCGCGGCTAAGTTATACTTTGCGCTTTTGCAGAACGCATAATCGCAAACAAGCGAGGACTGAACACCAAGTGACGCTAATCGAGATACAAGATCGGTTGAAGCAGGAAGCGCGCACCGCTGCCCGCGACCTTTTCAGCATTGAGCTTGAACAGATAAGCGCCGAAGTCCCGCCGCGTCCGGAGCTGGGCGACCTCGCGTTCCCCATTTCCTTCGAGCTGGCCAAGCGAATCAAACAAGCCACAGGCGAGAAAACGAACCCACGCGCAATAGCTGAACAACTGAAAGCGAAACTCGAGAGCGTTGCGGAGGTTGCGCGCGTAGAGGTTGCCGGCGCGGGCTATCTAAACGTCTTCTTCGATCGCGCGAAGTTGATTTCGTTGTTCGCTCCTGAAAGGTCGGCGCAGAACGAAGGTGCCCCTTCCGACCGTCCAAAGAAGATGGTTGAGCACACCAGCATCAATCCGAATAAGGCCGCGCACATCGGGCACGTGCGCAACGCGGTGTTGGGCGACACGTTTGTGAGAATCCTCCAGGGTGCTGGTGAGCGCGTCGAAGTTCAAAACTACATTGACAATACGGGCGTACAGGTCGCCGACGTAGTTGTCGGTTTCATGAATATCGAAAACATGGACCTTGATGACATTAAGAAGCTCGACAATTCCCTGCCCGCCGATCGCACGTTTGATTACTACTGTTGGGATCTCTACACACAAGTTGGGCTTTTTTATCGTGACGGCGATGCGGCTGGTGCGCTAAACCAGGAGCGACTGAAACTTCGCGGCGACGTTCTCCATGCATTGGAAGAAGGAAACAACCCAGTCGCCGAACTTGCTGATTATGTCGCAACGCGAAATGTCGAGTGCATCGTGGATACGATGGAACGCCTGGGTATCCGTTACGATCTCCTTGCGCGCGAGTCTGACATTCTGCATCTGCATTTTTGGGATCGCGCGTTTGCATTGATGAAAGACGCCAGCGTTATTCGTCTCGAACCGCAAGGAAAGCACGCCGGCTGTTGGGTAATGCCGTTTGAGTCGCACACCGGAACGGACGAGCACGAGTCAGACAAAATCATTGTCCGCTCAAACGGAACGGTCACCTACACCGGCAAAGACATTGCATATCAACTCTGGAAACTCGGCCGACTGGGCCTCGATTTCAACTACAAACCGTTCCGTTCCTACGACGATGGACACGTTGCCTGGGTAACGACGACCGAGCCGAATGCCGAGACACTACCTGAGGTGCCGCGCCCTAATTTCGGCGGTGGCGTGAAGGTTTATAACGTGATCGATTCCCGTCAGGCCTACCCGCAGGAGATCGTAGCGCGCGGTGTCGCGGCGGTGGTTCCTGAAGTTGGCGCTGACGCGAGTGTTCATTTTGGTTATGAAATGGTTGCGCTTTCGCCGGCCGCTTGCGAGGAGCTTGGCATTGAGTTGAGTGAAGAAGATCGCGCGCGGCCCTTCATCGAAATGAGTGGGCGCAAAGGGCTGGGGGTAAAGGCTGACGATCTAATCGATCGCCTCGAGGCGGATGCGCTGCGCGAAGTCTCAACGCGCCATGCGGAACTCTCTTCGGAAGAACAATCGTCAACGGCGCATGAGATTGCAGTCGGGGCGCTACGCTATTTCCTTTTGAAGTTTACGCGCAACTCGGTCATCGCTTTCGACTTCAAAGAAGCGCTTTCGTTTGAAGGTGAGACGGGACCTTATTGCCAGTATGCGGCTGTCCGGGCCAATTCAATCTTTCGCAAGCTTGACGCCGACGCGAGCGCCAAGGCTGAAGAGTTTATTAACGCCGCAACGGCTGAAGACGAGTCTGGTCAGAAGATTTCCGAAGTGTTTGCTGATGAGGCGGGCACAGAGATTTGGTCGTTGGTGCTGCTGGCGGAAAGGCTTGAGGAAGTTATCGCGCAGTGTGCCGCCTCGGCCGAGCCCGCGAATCTGGCGAAGTATACGTTTACGCTCGCGCGCGCGTTCAACCTCTTCTACCACCGTCATCGCATAATCGCCGAGGCGGACCAAGCCAAGCGAGCCGTATTGATTGTAGCCGCCAACATCGCCCGACGGCGCTTGACGGCGGCGCTCGCCGCGCTTGGGATTGCGGTGCCGGAGCGGATGTAGGACAGTCATTCTTGCCTGGCCCTTGTTGAAAAGAGGCTTGATCCAATTTAAGAGAATGACAGACGGGAATGTCTGTTCTACTCATGAAGGAATGCTACACTTTTCGCCAAGGCCTAACTTCAGTTAAAGTACTCCTATGTCACAAGCGCAATATGTCATCGACGAAAAAGGCAGAAAGACTGGTGTGCTTCTTTCAGTTAAGCAATATGAGAAGCTCATGGAGGATCTGCATGATCTTGCTTTCGTCGCCCAGAGGAAGAACGAGAAACCGATAACATTACCAGAGTTGAAACGGCGGCTGAAGAAGGATGGCCTCATATAGAGTCATCACTAAGCCTTCAGTGGAAAGGGATTTGCGATCTCTTCCAAGGCCGTGATTGGCCGCGTAGTAAAACGTTTGGAACTCTTGGCAGATGACCCGTTTCCTCGGCAGGCGCTGAAACTTGAGGGCGGAGAACAATTGTACCGGCTGCGAGTTGGAGATTACCGAATAGTTTATGCCGTAGATCAAGAGGCCAAGGAAGTCATCGTTCATTAAGTTCGACATCGCCGCGAAGTCTATCGCAGGTTGTGAAGTGGGTTTGGGGTTAGAACATAGAGATTTGAATACATGTTAATCGTCATGAAAGCAGGCGCGACCGACGGCCAGGTGAAGGCGGTAGTACGCGTCATTGAAGAACTTGGCTTCCGCGCGCATCCAATGCCCGGCGCCTCGCGCACAGCGATCGGCGTCACCGGTAATCCGGGCGCGGTCGACCCGTCGCATTTTGAGAACCTGCCCGGCGTTTCGGAAGCAGTTCGCGTCAGCAAACCTTACAAACTTGTCACGCTCGATCTTCGTGCAGACAAAACTGTCGTGCAGGTTGGCGACGCAACCATCGGTGGTGAGGAACTGGCAATCATCGCCGGGCCCTGCGCGATTGAAAGCCGCGAGCAAGCGTTTATTGTGGCTGAGGCAGTGCGACGGAGCGGCGCGAAGTTTTTCCGCGGTGGCGCTTTCAAACCGCGGACGTCTCCTTACGCGTTTCAGGGTCTTGGTGAAGAGGGTTTGAAAATACTCGAAGACATTCGCGAGACCTATGGACTGAAAATAGTTACGGAAGCCATGGACGAAGCCGGCGTCGATCTCGTGGAACGTTATGCCGATGTTATTCAAATTGGCGCACGCAGCATGCAAAACTTCACGTTGCTGCGCCGCGTCGGCAAGTCTCGCTTGCCGGTGCTTTTGAAACGCGGTCTGTCGGCAACACTTGATGAATGGTTATTGGCCGCCGAGTACATCATGTCTGAAGGCAACTATCAGATCGTCCTCTGCGAACGCGGCATTCGCACCTTCGCGCAGCACACCAGAAACACGCTCGACCTTTCCGCGGTCCCGGCAGTGCGGCGGATTTCACATCTGCCGGTCATCGTCGATCCATCACATGGCACTGGGAAAAATTATATGGTCACGCCGCTCGCGCGCGCTGGTGTTGCAGTAGGCGCGGATGGTTTGATTATTGAAGTTCACGATCAACCGGACCATGCGCTGTGTGATGGTGCGCAAGCATTAACGCTCCCGCAGTATGAACAGCTAGTCAGTGAAGTGCGCGCGATTCATGAGGTGATCGCGCCGGCGCCGGTCAGCTAACCCCCAGAAAGTTTCGCGTTCCGAGTTTCGAGTTAAGAAGCAGTTCTAACTCGGAACTTGAAACTCGGAACCCGAAACTCTTCAGTTTCCAGCCGCAAGAATCTTTGCCAAATCCCTTGAGAAAACAGATCGAGGAATGACGCTATCGTAGCCGGCCTCGACTGCTGCTCGCTGTAAGTCCGTCTGCACGTGTGAGAAAAAACCTAGCATCGGAATAGCGTTCGCGCCCTCGTTTGCTTTTAGCGCGTGCGCTAGTTCAATTGGGTTGAGCTTTTCGTTGTGCAGGTCGACGATGATCAAGTCGGGCGATTGCTCAGCGGCCGCACTCACCAAGCCTTCCAACTTACGATGAAACTTGATGTCGACGCCGAGAGCTTCCGCCGTGGCGCGAATCTTCACCGCAAAGAACATGTCGTCAACCGCAGCGAGAATGTATCGGGTCATGGTATAGCTGCTGGATTTGCAGAACCGCGAGCGGTAGCGAGTGGATGCTAAACCCGTCCCAGCAATACGGAATGTGCTACAGGTTTGATCGCTCTGTTCAATTTAGGATCCGCTCGCTACCGCTCGCGGTTCTGAATCCTATTTCCTATACTCTCCACGATGGTGACGGCGATTCCCCCACTCAAAGAATCTGAAAAGATTGAATCGGGCATCTCGCGAGCTGATGTCCAGGCCACAGCTTCAAGGATCGTCGTTGCATCATACAACATCCGTTACGCTGCCGGTTCGCATTTGATTTCCGGTGGACTGCTTCGCAAAGCCGGCATTTGTCGAGACGGAAGTCGCGCGGAGCGGGTTGCAGAAAACGTCGAATCCGCTGCTCGTGCGTTTAGCGAGGGCAAGCTTTTGCCGCGCGTCGCTGCGCTGGCCCTTCAGGAAGCGGACAAACAAACGAAGCGCGCCGGTCAACATCACGTGGCTCGGGAATTAGCGGAGTCGCTAAGGATGAACTGGATTCACGTGCCGGCGGGAATTCCGCGGGGTGTGAAGCCAAAGACGCGGCAGTGGTGGCTCGACTTTGAAGAGCCGATCGATTTATACGACCCGGGCGACACCGGCATCGCGTTGTTGAGTGATCTCCCAATGAGCGACGTCAAGCGAATTGATTTACCGTGGCACGAGTGTGCCTGGCGACCACGACTCGCGATGGGGGCAACAATGTCTATTGGAGCGCGAAAGCTTCGCGTTGTTAATGCGCATGTCGATCCGCACGCAGCAGTCGGCGTACAACTGGAACAACTCGAGGTTCTGGTTTCAGAAGCAGACCAGCATCGCGGGCCCACGCTAATCCTGGGAGACTTCAACACGCTCTCGCAGAAGAAGGTTGAGGAAACGCGAAGGTTTATGGAGTCGCATGGCTATTCAACGCCGTTTCCTTCGGGTACCGCAACTTGGCGCGGGATGGGAATTCGTCTGCACGCGGATTGGATTTTCCATCGCGAGATGAAAATCGCAAAATGGGGAGTGGCGCGACCATTGAGTGTTTCCGATCACTGGCCAATCTGGGCGGAGGTGGATTTATCGTAGTAGCCTGAAATGAACGAGGTGGAACCGCCAAGGCGCCAAGAGGGCCAAGTCGTTCTGTCATTTTTGGTTTTCTGGCGCGCTTGGCGCTTTGGCGGTTGGATTGAAAAATAATGAAGCCTGAAATCATCACTAGCCGCGACAATTCCCTGCTGCACCACGTGCGGGCTGTACGCGATGGCCGTGTTGACGATCAAATTTTCGTGGAAGGAATGCGGCTGTGCGAAGAAGCGCTGACCTCGGGACTGAAAATTCACGCCGTGGTTTTCTCTGACGAAATTGCGCGGAAGCAGAAACCAGCCGAGTTGATTGAAAAACTTTCCGGCGCTTGCGAGCGCCTGGTTTCGGTTAGCGAGAAGCTTTTGACTTACGTTTCCTACAGCAAGACTTCGCAGGGCATCCTGTTGCTCGCCTCGCGCCCGCAGACGACAGAAGCACATCTTGCCGCGATGCAAAAAGAAACCTCGCTGATCGTAATCATGCATCGCATCACCAACCCGGTGAATGCCGGCGCCATCCTGCGCACTTCTGAGGCTACGGGAACAACCGGAGCAATTGCGACGGAGAACGCCACCGATCCCTTTTCGCCGAAAGCGTTACGCGGCGCGATGGGCGCGGCGTTTCGCCTGCCCGTCTGGTACCGACCAACTTATGGACAGGCGCTCGACTGGTGCGCGCGGCGTGGAATCAAAACAGTTTGTGCTGATCTCAATGCGCAGAAGAGCTACACCGAGTTTGACTGGACCGTTCCCTGCGCGCTGATTCTTGGGCCTGAGACTTCAGGACTGTCACCGGCGGAGATTGCTGCGGCCGACGATGCGGTGAAAATTCCGATGCGAGCACCCGTTGAGAGTCTCAACGTTTCCGTGGCCACCGGAGTTTTACTCTACGAAGCAGCAAGGCAACGAGAATCAGTTAGCGGTCAAGTGAAAATGTAGATAGGTTGCCGTCTGATAACCGGGCCCGTTGCTAATGAGCGCATAGTTGGTAAGGTTTTTCTCCCTGATAATTTCTCCCGCCACCTTGAGCGTATCAAGCAAATACTCGCCGTCGCTATCCGCCACATCAGCGATGTTCTTTAAATCTTTCTTGGGGATGAGCAAATAATGGATTCCCGCATGCGGACCTGGGAAGTCGATCACAATCGTCTTGTCAGTCTCTTTCACTACTGAGGGCGCGAGCCTGGTGAACCTTTGCAGACCGACAGAGGCCGCGAGACCCACTAACTCGTTTGCCTGGAGACAAGTTCCTTCACACTTGTTCAAGGCGAGGAACGATCGCGGTCGAGTGTCGGAAAACAAGTAGCCGCCCAGAATCACGCCCACCACCAACCCCGCCAACATCAAGAGCATTACGCGGACTCTTGTCATTTCGTGTCCTTCCTCGCGATGCGTTGCAAACGTTCCTCACGGCTGAGCTTTGGTTCGTTGTAGCCGCGTTCGCCGAATGGCTGCAGTTTTTCAAGCCACAATTTTTCAAGAAACTCGACCTCGGCGCGAGGATCAACCTCGGCACCCGCACGCGGGGTAAGCTCATCCACTATCTCGAAAGCGAAATGATCAGCGCCGAGTTCGTTCCAATCAGCCTGAAGCTGCTTGTTGAAGTGGCTCCCGTGCGTCAATTGAAACCTGTGGCGATTCATAAGGCCGGGGAGATCAACGCCGGACGCGACCAGCACTTTGTCGTTGCGGTTGTTGCGGATGAGGAAAACGCCAATTGCGCGCGGTGTCTCCTGATAGTTTTTCTTGAGTTGTTTGTTGCTTGCTTTCAATTGTCCCGCTTCCACTCTCCCGGCTTAATCCAAAGAACGAAATTCGCTGAGTCCGCGCAGCGGACGGCTGAAAATAGCCCAGCAGTTTACTGCTGGGAACAGTAACGAAAATCGCCAGTGAGTCCGAGAAGCGGACGACTGAGCGTCCTCAAGAAGCTTTCAGTCGTCCGCTTCACGGACTTCAAATATTGGGTGCGGCTGATCCCAGCAGTAAACTGCTGGGCTACTTCCAGTCGTCCGCTTTGCGGACTGATCGACTGACAGTTAGAATACCACCGTTCCAAGCGATCAAGTTGTCTCGCGGCGCAGTCAGAAAGGACTGTTAGCTGTAACGCAAAACTGTTAGTTTGCGATTGTTCACACGAAAGAAGTTTCCTTTGTTTGGAACCGCAAACTAACAGTTTGCGTTACAAGAAGGAGGCGCGCTAAGAGTTTCATTCATGACTGAAGAGCAGAAATCACCGCCGAAGACGAAACGCGAAGAGGCGCTGCCCGAGCGACTCTTGCGTCGCGCGCTCGAGCGGGTCGGCGATGTTGTAGACCGCAAGTTTGGACGGACAATCGATCCGCGAGGCGGGCTGACTACTTCGCAATTGATTGAGCGAATGAAGAAGCTGATCGATGAGCGCGTGCGCGACGAGGGACGCAAAGGCCGTATCGCGCCGCATCACTTAAAGCTTAAGGTGGAATGGGGCACGCATTCGGAAGCGCCGCCGGAAATCATCCACGAACTCGAGCACGAAGTTCTGGCAGCCGCAATCGACCACGTAAACGATCACCGCTATCGCACCATGGCGACGATGAAGATAGAAACGGAAGTAGATATTTTCACAACTGGCATTTCTGTCGATCCGACGTTTGGTGAATTTGAAGAAGAGTTGCGCGCCGCTGACGAAGCGAAGCGCGCGGGTGAAATTGAAGCGCCCCACAGCAGTGAATTTGAGAAAGTGCCAGCAGTTAAGCTGACGGCACGAATCACGCTCGGAGATCGCGCGCAGGAGGTGCCGCTGGAGTTCATACCTGGCGGGCGGCGTTTAAGCGTAGGCCGCGTTTCAGATAACGAACTTTCGCTAAACGACGCCAGCGTTTCCAAGATTCATGCGGCGCTGACCATGAATTCGCAAGGAACTCTTCTCGTCGCCGACACTGGATCGACAAACGGCACCTTCATAAATGGCCGCCGTATTGCTTACGGCGAGGCGCGCCAGATTGAAGATGGCGATGTGGTGGGGTTTGGGGATGTTGAAGTGCGCTTTCGCAAGAGTGAATGAGGGCTTAACCAAAAACCATACTGGTCACATGTCGATCCTATTCCTACTACAGCAAGCAACGCCCACGCCGGCAGCCGTCAACGTGCCCGAGCGTGTGCCGGCGCTCTTTACGCTCATCTATCTTGGCGGACTTCTGCTCGTCGTATTGTTCCTGCTGATTTCGTTGATCCTGAATCGGCGCCGTGGTGTTTCCACAGCCGCAGCTGTTCCCGATGATTTGCCTCCTGAGGTCAGGCGCCGGCTTGGCTCAACCTCAACCAATCGCGGGCTTCGCGCCCTGCGCGTAATCTTCGTTCTGCTTGCCGTCTCCGTCTTCGCCTTTCATATCTACTGGACGCACTATGCGCCGGAGAGCAATGAAAAATTTCAGGAGCTGAGTTACAAAGACCTGCGCAACCGGCGACTCTCGGAGTCTACCCTGCGCGGCTGGCTGCTCGATCGCAGCGGCAAACTCGAAAACGCGCTCGCGCTCTATCGCCGCGATTCCGGCGGCAACATCTATCGCGATTATCCGATGGACAAAGCCATGGCCCACATTTTTGGATCGGACCTTGGCGATCCCGGACTCGAGCGCGCGCTCTTCGGCGCGGAGAGTGGGACGCTGCCTGACGCGCTGGAGGTAGTTCGAGGAAAGACTGTAGAAACTGCCGGGAACAAAGACGTGCGCCTCACGATCGATCGGGATTTACAACAGGCGGCGATGGATCAGTTGAAAGGCAAGCACGGCGCGGTAGTAGTATTGAATCCACAAACCGGCGAAGTGCTCGCACTCTACAGTGAACCTTCCTACGGTCTTAAAGAAATCACCGACGAAGGATCGTGGATCAAGCTCGAAGCCAACCAGCGCGATAAGCCGTTGGTAAGTCGCGCTCTGGGCGCTTACTACATTCCGGGTTCAACTTTTAAGACAGTAACGATGACGGCAGCCTTTCTCGCGGGCGAACAAGGTACGGAGTTTACCTGCAGCAGTGGTGGTTATTACGCCGCGCCGGGCGCCAATGTGATCATGGACGATGGTGGGCCGGGCGAAGTACATGGACGGATCGGGATCGATACGGCGTTTGAAGTTTCCTGCAACCAGTACTTCGCGCAGATGGGTGTGAAGCTCGGCGCCGAGCGCTTGAAGCACGCGGCCCAACTGCTGGGTATCGGAACCTATGACACACCCGCTGAAGCCTTGCGAGGTCGCAAGGAGCCGGAGCTTTGGAACGCGAGCACAGACGCAGTGAAGCGCGCCCTCGCGCCGCGTGAAGCAACGATAGTTACCGGCAAGCAGGTTACGAAATACGATCTGGCGCTGATGGGTTATGGGCAGGGATATGCCGGGCAGATGACTCCCTTTCAGATGGCGCTGGCGGCGGCCGCGATCGCGAACATGGACGGGAAGCTGATGAAGCCCAAGATCGAGTTTGACCGCCCGCCGGAAATGTTCAAGCAGGTGATGACGCCGCAAGTGGCAGCGACGATGCGCGGGATCATGGGGCTGGTTACCGGGGGGCCGCGCGGCACCGCGCGGGGCGTCTTTGCTCCAGTGACGGCGGCGGGCATCAACACCGGCGGCAAGACCGGAACCGCTCAGAAAACGGAGCCTGTTTACGATCCCAAAACGGGCGCGGCAAAAACGCGGCATCGCGTAGAGAAAGACAGCCGCGGCAACATCATCCGCGAGTATGAAGAGACAATCATGGATGAACAGCATCCGCGAATCGACGCCTGGTTCCTGTGCATCGCGCCACTCGAACGACCGCAACTCGCGATCGCCGTGATTGTGGAAGGCGGCGGCTATGGTTCGAAGTCGGCGGCGCCGATTGCCGCTGCGCTGGTGATGAAGGCAAAAGACCTGGGCTATTTCAAAGTGGTGAGTTCTGGCAACCAACCTACGAACCAGCGAAGGAACCAGCGGGTCGGACAGGCGCTTCAACCACAACCGCGCAACGCAGCAACACCGATTAGACGTTGAGTGTTCTCGGCTATGCCGCCTGATGTGCGGAAGGTCTGTGACCTTCCAGGGCGAGTCTCTTTAGATTTGGGCTGCGCCCAATTTATGGGCGTAGCAACGTTGAGTTGACAATGTTGGGGGTGGGGCATAACCGCCACCGCACATCAGGCGGCATAGCCGAAAAGGGCAAAGTGTGCGTGATGAATAATGAAAAGTACGGAATACTGACGACTGGGTGAGTTCAAGAATGAAGAATCGCGCATCGTCACATCTGCTCATCATCCTGCTGCTACTCATTTTCGAAGTGGCGGGATATTGGGGCATACATCGCGCTGCGTTGCTGCGCGGTTATGAAACGTCAATCGTCGGGGGAGTCCGCGATCTCCTTATGTTTCTGCCGCTGCTTGTGCTGGTTATCGTCTTATCACGATCACTCAAATACCGCGGCAACTGGATTCTGTTTACGGCAGCCGTGCTTCTTTTCTCTGTCGGCATGCTGATTCAGTATCGGCTTTACAGCGACCCCGAATACAACGCGCGCAACAAATCCGAGGCCCGCCAGGCGAAGATGGGCGCTCTGCAAACGCGTTACATCATCGAGAACTACGATCAGGTCAAGAAGCAACTGATGGGCCTGCCGCCAACTCCGGCCCAGTCTATTGACGTCGATCAACTTCCGCGACGCGAGTCAAATTACACACTTGGGAGCGCGCTGACTTCCAGCTATACCTGGATCCCAATTTTCTCCTTCGTTGCTTTCGCTTTAGCTTTCGTGTTTTGCGCGCGCGATGGCTTCCTGCTTTGGATTCAAAGAAACAGTTTCATAGTCGTCCTCTTAACGCTCGTGCCGTTAGCGGTCGCTGTGGTTACGTCGAGCGCCGGCAAGGCGCTGGGAAACATGACGCCGTGGGAGCCTTCGAAGATTCCCTTCCTGCTGGGCTTCGCCGGAATACTCACGGCGCGTTACAAAGACCTCGCCGAAACTTACTGGGGCATACCGCGTGCGCGCGATATCGTCCCGCTGCTCGCGATGGCCATGCTGCCGTTTGTTCCCTTCTTTGCGCTGAAAGACTTTGGACAAATGTTGATTTTCAGCGGCGCCTACACCACGCTTTACCTCGTTGCCGTGCGCCGCTGGCCGCAGCTCCTGCTGTTTGTTGGTTCGGTGCTGCTCGTTATCAGCGTACTGGTGGTGGGCGCGTTACCGCGAGACGTGCAGGAAAAAGTTCCCCTGCTGCCGACGGTGGCCCGGCCAATTCAGGCGATGCTGCCCGCGCGTATTCAACAGCGCTTCCATTTGTGGCTCGACGGCTTTGATCCGCCGTCGCCGGAGGTTTCCTGGTGGAAAAAAGATTACGACGACGCACTCAATAAGGATCCGCAACTGAAGGAACTCGCGGAACAAAGTCCGGCGATGCAAAAGGTTGTCAATACCGACATCTGGTTTGATAAGCTTGCATTTCAACCGGCCCAGGCGACGTTTGGAATTGCTTCCGGCAAGAATACGGGCCGCGGTTTCGGGCTCGGCTTTCCCGAGGTGATTCCGATTGCTGACTCAGATTATGTCTATGCGGCGCTAGCGGAAGAAGAAGGTTTGGTGGGCGGCGCGATCGTGATTCTGGCCATTATCATTTTTGTCATCGCTGGTGTTCGTACTTCTCTCGACGCGCGTGATATGTTTACCAAACTTTGCGCGGCGGGCCTGACGGCATTTATCGGTTTTCAGGCGCTGGTTAACATTGGCGGTATTTTGCGGGCGTTGCCAATGACTGGCATCACGTTGCCGTTTGTGAGTCATGGCGGTTTTAGTCTAATCACCAGCTTTGCCATGTTAGGAATGCTGATGGCCTTTTCCCATCGCAACGCGCGCGACACTATGCTGGCCAAAGGGCCGCGCGGCGAGACGCGTTCGCCATTGAAACTGGAGGCGGTCCAATGAGCCAGCCCGATAACCAACTCGCTACGACGCAGCCCGGCAATTCCTCGCTGCATTCTGCTGCGGTCACCGACCGTGGTCTGAACGAAAAGCGTCCCCTGAATGAAGACTCTTTTCTGGCAGACAGTGAGCGCGGGATTTTTTCCGTGGCTGACGGCGTGGGCGGCGCCGAAGCCGGCGAAGTTGCTTCGCAAACCGCAATCGAAGTGCTTGACGAAGCGTTTCGTCACCGTCTGGAAAATGCCGACATCGAAGACTTGATGGAGCTGGCGATTCAACGTGCGAATGCTTCGATTCATCAGATGGCTCAAGACCATGCGAAGTTTTCCATGATGGCAACTACGATCGTTGCGCTTCACGTCCAGGGAAATATCGCGACCATCGGACACGTCGGCGATTCCCGTCTGTATCGATTGACGCCCGCGGGCCAGTTAATTCGCGAGACGGCCGATCATTCAATGGTCGAGGAAGAGGTTCGCGCGGGACGAATGACGCCCGAACAAGCGGCAACCCATCCCAGCAAGAATGTGATCAGCCGCGCGCTTGGCGCAGAGACCGACGTCGAAGTCGACATGAAGGTGATCGAGGTTGACGAGGGGACCGAGTTTTTGCTGTGTACCGATGGCATTACCCGGCACATTCCGGACTACGAATTAAGGCATCTGCTAATCACGCATTCCGACCTGCCTGCGCTCTGCAACGAATTGAAACGGGTGTGCTATGAGCGTGGCGCGGAAGACAACCTCACGGCCATCGTCGTCTGTGTGGGCCAACCACTTTCTTCCCGAGAGAGAGGGGAGGATTTGGAGAAAACAATTTCTCCGGAGACAACGCTGGTACCGCACGCTCCCACACCGGCGCCGCAAACAAGCCTCGGGAGCGGTATTGATTCCGCTTCGAGTCTGGAGCCGCCTGCGCGCGTGCTAATTCCCGGCCCAGCGGCTGCCGCGCCGTCGGAACCGAGCCGCGCCGCTTCAGAAACAGCTCACGCAAACGTGATTGAGAATCGATTAGATTTGGATCGTCCTCGCGCGAAGAGCGGAGTTGAACGAACCATGACGCGGTTTTTCATGTTCGTTCTCGTTCTCGCGATCGTTGGCGCAGCGTTTTACGCGGGCAGGAAATACAAAGGAGCGATACCCTACATCGATGGGACGGCGCCGGTCGTGAACGTTTTACCAACGCCCGTAGTAGGCGACGATCCGATCCTGAAGTTTGAGCGTAGCCGGCGCGAAGTTGATAACGATCCAAACGCGTGGCTGGCAACACAACTGCCGAGCGAACTTTCACGCCAGCAGATAAAGCTTCCGCTGGATTCTACTGACGCGGAGTTTCTCTATCTTTACGGCCGGGCATTGCTGCTTACCGGTAAGAACGATGAGGCCGGCAAGGCTTTTGACGGAGCTTTCAGCAAAGCAAACCTCGCCTCGCCTCAGGCAAATGCTACGCTCAGGAAGGAGGCGACCCTCGGCCTGACCGCCGTGGCCTTGAACTCAGAAAAAGACAAACCCGCCGCCCAGGCCCGTTTCAGTCAAGCGTTAACGCCCCCCTCCAACTCGGCGTCCCCGCTGACTTCGCCTTCCCCGTAGGTCTGTGCCCCGCTTCGGCCGAGGTGCGTTTTCATTTTTTAGGTTACGCATCTAAGGGAGAACGGGCGAATTGAAGCGATGCCAGAACTCAAGCTACAACAGAGCAGGCTCGACGGTCGCTACGACGTCATCGAATGTCTTGGACGCGGCAGCTACGCGGAGATTTACGTCGCTCATGATAACGCCGCCGCCGATGGCGCGCCGGAAACCGTGGTCGTGAAGGCTCTGAACATGTTCTTGCAGGACGCTCCTGACGAAGCGCTCGAACAGACCCTGATACAAAATTTTCAAAACGAAGCAGTAGCGCTTGATCGGGTGCGTCATCCGAACGTCATCAGCCGTCTTGGTCACGGCACTGCGATTGACTTAGCCGGTACGACCTTCCATTACATCGTGCTCGAATATCTTTCTGGCGGCGATATGGCCGCGCTCTCCCGCAGTAAACCGTTGCCGCTTGAGAAGGCGCTTTTCTATCTCGGACAGGTCTGTTCCGGCCTGGCTCACGCGCACGAACATGGCGTGATTCACCGCGACATCAAGCCGCAGAATCTTCTGCTGACCGCCGATCGTCAGGTAGTGAAGATCGCTGACTTCGGCGTGGCGCGTTTGGCTGCGAATGAGGGCGCCATCACGCGCGTCGGCACGAATATCTATGCGGCGCCGGAGCACAATCCGCTCGTGCAAACCGGATCGCTGGACCTCGGCGCCATTGCCGCCGGCCATGAACACCTGACGCCGGCTGCTGATATTTATTCGCTTGCGAAAACTACTTACGCGCTGCTCGCCGGCGAATCACCGCGGAGGTTTGCCCAACACTCGATAAAGGAAATGCCGGAGAGCGTGACCAGCCTCTTCTGGTCAGGCCCGGTGCTGCGCGTTTTGGAAAAGGCCACGCAGATTCGGCCCGAGAATCGTTATCAAACGGTGCAGGAGTTTTGGGATGACCTCGCCGACGCCGCCCTGCCGCCCACCAGATCGCTTGCGGGCGTTGGAGTTGATACCGAAGGTGAACTGCGCCGGCGCGCAAGTTCCGACTTAAGCATCGAGCCGGCGGAACTTACTGAAGCACCGCCGCAACCACGTTTCCAGCCGGTGAGTACGCCCCCTGCCTTCAACCCCGGCGGTCCGTCAAAGCCTCACGCAGATGACTCGGCGTCGCGCCGGCCAAAGATAGTGGTGCCGGTTAGCACGATGCACGCGAAAGCTGAGGCGGCCAAGCGCGAAGCAGTGTTGCCGGGCCAAACTGCGAGGGAAAAAATTGCCGCGCTGCCGGACCAGCCGCACAACGGCAAGACTCCGGCGCGGGTGAACAAGCGGCGTGAGGTTGGCCCGCGCCGCGCCCGTCCCTATTTGGTGGCGGCAGTTTTGGTCCTGGCCTTCACTGGAATGTTGTTGGCTACGCACAAGTATGTTACGTCTCACTGGAATCCATTTGTGGGCCTGCCGTTGCTGTCGGACGTTTTTGTAATTGGGCGCGAAGGTGTTACAACAACGGATGTGAATCTACGATCAGACGCGAGCGTGGCGAACGCGCCGATTGGTTTGGCAGAGGCCGGCTCGCGCATTAAGATTCTGTCGACGGGCGATAACTGGTACGAAGTTCAGGTGTTGCAGCATGGACGGCCCAAGGCTGATCCGTTTACTTCCGATCGCGGTTGGATAAATAAGAAGTTTGTTAAGTTTGAATAGGACGGGTCTTTGGACTTTGGTTTTAGGTCTTTGTATTTTGTTCCTTGAACTTTGAGCTTTTTTTGCTCGTCAATGGTGGCAGGGTAAAAGTTCAAAGTACAAAGCTCCAAGTACAAAGTTCCAAAGCCCAAGACCAAAGCCCAAAAACCAAAGACCATTTATGGGTTTACTAGAATCAATCAGAAAATGGATCGACGGTGAGCAGGGCGAAGACCTGCTCGAAGCCGCCGATGAACATTCCAAGCCACGCCGCATCTGGGAAGAGTTTCTCGTGAAGATCGCGCGCGAGGTCGAAGCCGTTATGCAGCGCGAGATGTTTACACCGCCGGGCGGCCTGACCTACATCCCGCGTGAATACGTGGTCTACCTCAGCTCGGACGACGACAAGGAATGGCAAGGCGACAAACGCCGCGGCCTGGAGCAGGGCTTGTTCCATGTTCTCTCCGAACGCGCGCGCGAACTGAGCGGCTCAAACCAGCTTGCCGCTAAGTCGTTTGCGGTGGAGTTGCGCGTTGATGGCACGCTCGAGAAAGGTCAATTTCGCGTGCAGCCGGTTTGGGACGAAACTGAAAGCGGCCACACGCAAGTGAATCCGCGCGTGGGCGCCGGCAAGCAAGCCCCGCCCGTAAATCTGAATGACACGATCCGTGAACGTGCCGACGGCACTCAAGGCGATACCGAAGGCGGCGAGAGCGAGTCGAGCGAACAGACGGTCGTGCGCAAGCGAGTAACAGTTCTCTATTCAATTGAGCTATGGAAGGACGGCGTACGCGAGACGGTTATGCCGATTACCAAAGGTGAGATTACGATTGGCCGCGGCTCGCGTTCGATAACGGTTGACCTGCCATTGAAAGGCGATCCGGAAATCAGCCGCGTGCACGCAACGCTCACGCGCGCGGACGATGGCCGCTACTTCTTAACTCCGAAAGGCCGCAACCCAACCGTCGTCGCCGGCCGCGAACTCCCGCGCGACGAACCCACCGAAGTCCAACCCGATCAAAAAATCGCGATCTGCAATTTCGTGCTGCGGATTCAGCCACGGTAACTTACCAAGATGAATGCCTTTTTCTCATTAGCACCTGACTTCAGTCAGGTGATCCCCGGAAGCATGGATGAAGGAAACCGTTTAAACGGTTTCAGTCGTCATGCCACTCCAGGCCATACTTTGTGACAAATAGCTGAAACTCCTCACGAAACGTTTTCTTATGGTGATGCTTCTCCTGACCTGCGATATACGCAGCTACTCTGCCAACGTCCGAATGCGACACGGAAAAGGCTCCGTAACCACGGCCCCAGGTAAACCTGCCACGCAACATGTGCTGTTCGTTGATCCAATGGGACGAGCTACCTTTTAAGAGCTTTACCACCTCCTCAATGGATTTGTTCGTTGGCAGATCGATCAACGCGTGGACGTGTTCTGGATTGAAATAATTGATTTTCATATAGATGCCTTTTTCCGACGCGTAATCATCGAGAAACTTGGACGCCCTTGCGGCGGCAGGCCCAGGTAGCATTGCCTCGCGATCGAGCGTCGTCCAGATCAGGTGAAGCCAGCATCGCGAGTAGGAATGCGTTGACATGCAGTCCTTCTATCACGCGGTACTTCTGGAATGCCATAGCCGCGGAAAAGAAACCGTTGAAACGGTTTGCCAGAATTCTTGCTTGACGGGGATCACCTGACTGAAGTCAGGTGCTAATGAGAGTAGAAAACCAATTGCTGCGGGGAATAGGTGCAATAATCATCAACCGGCGGTCGCGGTTTGCGTACTCGGATCGAGTTCGGACAGCAGTTCGACGAGGAGGGGTTTGTCGCGTTCGGCGTCGAGGTAGTTCTTGCCGAGCATCTTGAGAAACTTCCGTTCCCTCGTTTCGCCAGTCAATTCCTTCAACAACGCGCGACAGAAAGCCGCGACGACAATCGGATCAAATTGAGTGCCGGTGTTCTTTCGCAGATCGACGATAACCTCCGCAAAGGTGCGGCGCGTCTTGTAGGGGCGATCCGTAGTCATCGCGTCAAACGAATCGGCCATAGTGACAATCTTCGCGCCAATCGGAATCTGAAGATCAGTTAGCCCGTCGGGATAACCGCGACCGTCCATCCGTTCGTGGTGATACTTCGCCATCAGCGGAATGTCGGCGTAGGGATGATGAATCGGCGAAAGAATATCGAAGCCGGCGCCGGGGTGGCGGTTTAGTTCGCTCGACTGTTTTGCATCAATCCGGTAAGGCGCATTGATGATGTCGCGCTCGACCACGAGCTTGCCGACGTCGTGCAGGTAACCGGCAATCGCCATGCCCTCCACTTCCTCTTCGCCCCAGCCCATCTCGCGCGCAATGATCTCGCTGTATTTGCCCACGCGTTCCGAATGCCCCTGCGTGTACTTGTCCTTGATGTCGATGGCAGCGGCGAAGGCGCGCACGGTGTCGCGATAGATGGCGCGCAAATCGAAATAGAGGCGGCGATTCTCTTCAGCCTGTTGTTTCACTTCCGCCAGCAACCGATGCGTGTGTATACCCACGCCGATGTGCCGGACCATCGCCTGGACCACTTCCAAATCATCCGCTGAAAACGGTTCGCCACTCGCCTTGCCACCGAGCGCGACCAAACCAGTTAACTTTCCGCGGACCACCATGGGGATAATGAGTTTGATCTCCTCAGTGCGGAGTCCTGCGAGTGCGGGTTCTTGGTAAGCCTCGTTCTTTTCTGTGTCTGCCGCAAGCGCGCCTTCAGTGGAACTGACGAGCGCGTCTTTGGTCTTATCGTCTATGACATATTGGACGCCGTAGTCCGGGCTCAGTCCCCAGGTAGCGAGGCAGTTCGTAGTTTCGAGATGCGCGGGACACTCGAGGACGGCGCCGCGACGAATCGCGAGCGTGCCGAGCAACAGATGCAACGACGTGCGCACCATCTCCATGAAGTCGCCGCTGTCGGCGATCTCCTGTCCGAGATCGGCGAGCGCGCCGAACGAGTGAATCAGTTTCTGTGTGTTTGATTCCATAGCGAATGATTTACCGAGACGTGATCTTGCCACAGAGGACAGCCGAATCAAAACTGAAAACTTCTTGCAGAACCGGGAGCGATAGCGACCGGATGCCGGGGGGCGTCCGCACAAACGCCGTTGCCGCGGTTGGACTGTTCCTTGGGATGGATCGTAGGATCCGGTCGCTACCGCTCCCGGTTCTGAATTAGTGACCCATCGCCTGACTCTGAGGTGGGTTGGTTGCGAGGTTGGAGAGCGCTTCCTGTTCATCCTTCGCGAGCACGACGTGACGCGTCAGTCCGAGCATCTCGAAGAGCTGGACGGTTTCGTTATTAACGTCAGAAAACACGACCAGCGCGCCGCCTTTTTCAGCGATGTCGATGATGCCGAGCAGGATGGAAATGCCGATGCTGTTGACGAGTTCAGTGTCGCTGAAATCTATGACCAGGGCGCGGGCGCCGGAATCGAGTTGCTTCTTACACTCGCGCTCGATACGCTCGCCGGTGAGCTTGTTTAAATAGTCGCTGGCGTAGACGACAGCGGTGGTGCCGACGCAATGCGAGCGAACATTTGAGTTGATCGATTCTCCCATTAGGTTTCTAGTAGGACAGACTTTCCAGTCTGTCCCTCTTCCCCTTAAGAGGGTCCCTCACCCGCTAAGGATGGACAGGCAGGAATGCCTGTCCTACTGGCGCAGATATTTGGTCATCCGCAAACTGGTTCCCTCGTCGACAGGGGCAAACTCAACTTCGTCCATCAGTGTCCGTATGAGTTTCAAGCCCCAACCACGACGATCATCAACCGTGGTCACCCCAGTTTCACTCTGCGGCTCTTCATCGTCCAGCATGTTGGCACCAATATTAGCCGGCAAGATGCCGCGACTCGAAATCGTAATCACCAATCTATCATTTTCGACTTCAAACCGCTGATATATTTTTCGATCCGGACTCAGGCTGTGCTCCGAAGCGTTGATGCAAGCCTCTACCACGGCTGTCTTGATTTGATTGATTGCCGATGGTGTGAAGTTGAGACGCCGAGCAACCTGCTCGACAGCGCCGGCCGCCAGCAATTCATTATCGCCGCCCATAGGGAAGATGAACTGAAACTCATTTTCACTGTCGGCGGGTTGCGGTGTGCTCGCGCTTATCCGGCTCGCCAGTATCTCAAACTGTTGCCGGCTGGATCCAAAGGCCTGTCGCGCCCGCAGCAGCTCTGTCGCTTCTGCGGAGAAGCCTTCGTTTGCTATCAGCCACATTTGCGTCCTGACGAAACCCGATTGGCGCGCCACGGCTTCGAGGAGATCCAACCAACTCTCAGTAAGCTCGGCATTCGCTTGCAGTTTGCTTTCGACCCTGGCCACGAGCCAGACAATTTCGTTTTCGTCCGTGTAGGCGCCGGCCGCAAACGCGTGCGCGACTGCCGAACTCTCTTCGCCAAATTGCCGCAGGCCTCCGCTAAACGAAACTCCGCTGGCGGATTGAAACACTCGCGGCAGGCGAATAAGATCTGTGTCGTCATCCAGGCTGGCTCGAGTTTCTTCCTCCGTGGCTCCTTTGTAGTCGTCGGCAAACTCCGCAAAATCAAACAGACAACGTGGCACGTGTTGCGAATTGAATTGGGCCAGCACCTCGCTTAGCGGCAACCGGGCTACGCGCCGATAGTGACGCGCCACAGTTTGCGGCGCTCGTTTGAGCGCCTCGGCAATCAGATCTGCTACGACCAACGCGCGCGGTTCGCGCAAAGCATCCAGACGAAAACGACTTTTCAGGTAGTCGCGCCAAACACCGGCAATACCCTCCACGTCGACTGTTTCGCCGTCCCAGTTGACGAGTTCCTGCGCATGCAACAGGCGCAAGAGCTGCTCGACCTCGCTGCTGTCCAATGCCAGGCGCTTACGCCAGCTTGCGAAAGAGGCGCTGCGCTTGCCCTGCGGAGTCGCTTCACAAAGCAGTCGTACCAGTGAGGCTCTGAGGAGCGGTTCGGGAGCAACGTGTTCAAGCACCGATGCGAAATAGCGGTTGAGCCGGCCACCCAGCAGCTCGTCAACATACAGCCGCTCACAGGCCAGGTAGGAGTTGAGCGCGACGTGTTTTTCGCGAGCCGCCTGGAGCATAGCGGTGATCAAGAAGGGGCTGCTTTCAAGTTGCTGTACGAGCAGATCGCGAGTCTCATCGTTAAGCGGAACTTGTTGACGGCGCGCCACCGCATTCACAAGCCTGCGCGCCTCTTCTTCCGCGAGTCGCTCGAGCCGCATTACCTCAAAAGCATCTGCGGCACCGTCGGCGCGTTCCACGGCGGCGAGAATTTCGCGGCGCAGGCCGGCCAACACAAAGGGGTTGCCGCCAGATTTGAGTGCCCTGACAATTTCGATCGCCAGCGGCACGGACGAGTCGGTATATTTGCCTAACTGCACTGCATCAAACAAAACAAGAGGCCTGACATCCTTCGGCAAATTTCTTACTGGGGCGGTCAGGCAAAACCGCACAAACTCACGGTCGTCTTCCGCGAAGCGTTGTTGGTTGTAAGCCTCGACTAATTCTTCCAGCCAATCCTGGTCGGCCGCGGGCGCCAGTTTGACAAGATCATTTAGCGGCAAAGAAGCCTGACATAGAGCAGGCTCGTCGCGGCGGTAGGCAATGTATTGCAGCAGGAACGTATTGAGGAATTGAATCGCGGCGCTGACCGCCGTAGTTTCAATTTGCGGCAACGCAAAATATATCGGGACAACTTCTCCATGGCTAAACAAACTGTCATAGGTTTGGCGCAACAGTTCGGACACGCCACTGAGCGGCGCCAGCAGGATCAAGAGTCCCCGAGCATCGTCATGGTTCGATCTGGTCGCATGCGCAATCAGCCGCTCCAGTTCGGCTGTCCTGCCAATAAACTCGCCGCGCTTAACGCGACCGAGAATTTGACGTTCCTGGTTATTGCGATCGTGCTTCATCAAGCGGAAGGTCAACTCGAGAGGTTTTCCAAATAAAACTCGATGCGGTTTTTGCCTTGCGCTTTGGCGTTGTAAAGCGCGCGATCGGCGGCCGCGATCACCTTAACGCCAGTATCGATATGTCTGGCAAACGTGGAAATTCCAATACTGACGGTCACAGTACCGAGCGGCTGCGACAGGCCGTAGGGGTAATCCTTTTCCGCCACTCGCTGTCTCATGCGTTCAGCGATGACCCCGGCCTCGCTAAGCGATGTCTGCGGCAACAAAATGCAAAACTCTTCGCCGCCATAACGACACGCCACGTCGGCCGATCGCAGCGCCGCTTTTAGCGCGTGGGCTGTTATTTTCAGCGCCAGGTCTCCCGCCTGATGGCCGTTGCAATCGTTGTAGTTTTTGAAGTCGTCGATGTCGATCATCAGGCAACTCATGGAATAGTCGTAACGTTGCGAGCGGTTCAACTCGTCAGTCAAACGCTCTTCAAGATAGCGACGATTAAGCAATCCGGTTAGCGGATCGGTTATCGACATCAGTTGGAATTCCGTAGCGCGTTCCTGCCATTCGGCACTCTCCAGGGCGACAGCGATTTGCGGCCCAACAATTTCCAACAGGCTGAGATCCACGTCGTCAAACGTCTCGCCGGCAAGCTTATCGGCGACGTTGAGCACTCCGATTTTTCGGTCGCTCATGGTAATGGGATAACTGATAAAGGATTTCGTTTTGTACTTTCGGTCGGCTGGAGCGGCGGTCAAACCCGCCGTTTCAAGATTTGCCACCACCATCGCCTTGCCAGATTCCAACACGCCGCCTGAGATGCCTTCGCCAATTCGGCTCGGTGCCACGTCGTCGCCGGCGGTCCCGAAGCCTGCGGCTGCCTTCAGACTGATCTCGTTTGAGTTTTCGTCAAAGACCCAAAGCGAAGCCCGCTCAGCTTTAAGAAGATTCATTGTGTGCTTGAGAATCGCGCTGTAGGTTTTCGCGGGCTCGCGAGAACTAACGCGCTCGAGAAAGCGCTGGAGAGAATCAGCCAGTTGCGAGCGATGGTCGAGTTCAACCCGCAGGCGATCGACTTCTACTTGCAGATCTGACGAGCCTTCAACTGCGGTCATCGCTTTCCTGGCACTTGGCGCGACGACGGCGACTGCAGCCTGAGGTTCGACCGTCGCTGGGGCGACACTGATCCTGGCTGGGGCGGATGCGGGCGCATTAAAAGTGCGGACGGCCTTCTGCAACCGTTCAGAGAGTTGATCGAGTCGCTCGGGCTCAGCAAAGATCACGTTCTCAAAGGGTTCGCTTGGCAGCAGATCGTTTAGTTCGCCGGCACGAAAGCGATCGACGAGGTTGCGATAATCTTCAGCACTCACGAAAGCACGACCCCCGATGGCGGCGAGGTTCTGTTCCCGGCCGAGGGGCACGGGCATGGTGAAACACTGCAGGCCCGCGTGGCATTTGTATTGAACCGCCGAGCCGGCGCTCAACGCGCGGCGATGAGCATCACCACAATAGGGATCACAGAGACTCACGTATTCCAGCGACGACTGAAACGCGTGACAGATCGAATTGTTGTTGGAAGCGACCAGCGCCGGAGGTTGTCGGCCGTCAACCAGCAAAACGGAAAGGCCTGCCGTGGCGGCTAGTTTTTCCTGTACGGCCGCCCAACCGGCGGGCGCGTCTTCGGGATGTTCCTGAACGATGTGGGGCTCGCTCGTGTGAAGGGCATCGTGCGATCGCGGCAAGCCGGGTCGCGAGCGAGCGTCTTCCACCCCCGAAGCAACGTTCTGCTTCGGCTGCTCGGGCCGTTGAGGCGTCTCTGGGCGATTCTTCAGGGGCATCAGCTATAACTTCTACTTGAAACTTGCCGTCTTCCTGCTTGCGACTTCGGTAAACATAAGGTTTCAGGTAACGCGCCAAACAAAATGACTCTAAAAGGTGACTAATTCTCAAGACCAGGGCTACTCGTAAATACAATACAAGTTACCCTATTGGTAAACGACCAATGAGAACCTCTTTTCATCGGAGAGAATCGCAAAATCAGGGCTTCCGTGAGTCGTTCCGAGGTTTGACGGGGGCGGACTAGCAGATGAGCGTGGGCTTCTGGTTTTGTGCGGTGGCGAGTCCAGGCGCATCGCCGGGCGCGACTTTCTCGATATCAGGCTGCTCGGGGCTGATCCGTATGCAGGCCGCAAAGTGACTCGGCCTTACTTCAATGAGCGGCGGGACAACTTGCTTACAAGCCTCGATCATGTAGGGACAACGAGTGTGGAAGCGACAACCCTGCGGTGGATTGATGGGCGAAGGCACGTCGCCTTCAAGGACGATCCGTTGCCGGCTGGCTTCGATCTTTGGATCCGGAACCGGCACTGCCGAGATCAAGGCTTTCGTGTACGGCATAAGCGGATCCGTGTAGATCGTCTTCGCATCGGCGATCTCGACGAGTTTGCCGAGATACATCACTGCGACCCGGTTGGAAACGTGACGAATCGCGCGCAGATCGTGAGAGATGAACAGGTAGGTGAGGTTCTTTTCGCGCTGCAACTTCTCGAGCAGGTTCATGATCTGCGCCTGAATGGAAACGTCGAGCGCGGAAATTGGTTCATCAGCAACGATGAAGTCCGGGTCTACTGCGAGAGCGCGAGCGATGCCGATGCGCTGACGTTGCCCGCCGGAGAACTCGTGGGGGAAGCGCTTGATGAAACGTTTGCTCAGGCCGACTGTTTCCAGCAACTCCTGGACGCGCTCGTCCGCTGCCCTGCCCCTCGCGAGCTTAAAGGTTTCCAGCGGCTCGCCAACAATTTGGCCGACAGTCATGCGCGGATTGAGTGAAGCGTATGGATCCTGAAAAATTATTTGCAGATGCCGCCGATGCTCGCGCATTTCTTTTTTTGACAGGTGCGCCAGATCCTGATTTCGATAAAGCACCTGGCCTGAAGTGGGTTCGGTGAGCCGGAGAATTGCGCGACCGAGCGTCGACTTGCCACAGCCGGATTCGCCGACAAGGCCGAGCGTCTCGCCGGGAAAGATGTCGACGGTCACGCCGTCTACTGCTTTAACGACGCCCTTGCGACGGGAGTGCAGATCGAAATGCACCTTGAGATCGCGGATGGCAAGCAAAGGCTCGCTCGCGGCACCGTCGATCGCCACTGGCATCTGCGCTATCGCGTCAAGACCTGTCTCGCTTGTGCTCATCTCGTATCAGGTAACCCTTGATTGCCCGTGGGTTGCACGTCCTGGCTCCTGCTCCTGCCGGCTGCCTCGGGTTCTATGCTTCCGCTCGCGACTCCTCATAAACTTCTTTTGCAAAATGGCACAGCGAAAAATGTTCAGACGTCAGTTGGACGAAGGGCGGAAACTCACGCTTACAAATATCCTCAGCCCGATCACAGCGCGGCGCAAAAGGGCAGCCCGGCGGCAAATGCGCGACGTCTGGCGGCAGACCCGGAATCTGGTAGAGGTCGCCTTGCTCCTTCAGTGGATCGGGGACTGAACGCAGCAATCCCCTGGTGTAGGGATTACCCGGCTGTGCAAACAATTCGGTTGTGGGCGCCTGCTCAAACACTTTGCCGGCATACATCACCAGCAGATGATCAGTCATGCCGGCAACCACGCCGAGATCGTGCGTAATCAGGATTACACTGGCGCCGGTCGCTATTTTCAGTTTCTTGATCAACTCCAGAATCTGGGCTTGAATCGTGACGTCCAGCGCGGTCGTTGGTTCGTCAGCTATCAACAATTCCGGCTCGCACGAAAGCGCCATTGCAATCATCACACGTTGGCGCATGCCGCCGGAAAACTCGTGTGGATAATTGTCAGCGCGCGCCCGCGCGTCTGGGATGCCAACTGTCTCCAGCATCTTGATCGCATGTTCGTAAGCCTGGCTCTTTGTGTGCCCGAGATGGAGCTGAGTAACTTCCATCATCTGGCGCGAGATCTTCATGAACGGATTCAGCGAAGTCATCGGGTCCTGAAAGATCATGGCGATGCGACAGCCGCGAATCTTGCGTACCTCGCTTTCCCGGAGCGACAGGATATCGGCACCGTCAAACAACACCTCGCCCGAAACGATTCGCCCCGGCGGCTCCGGTATCAACCGAATGATGGAAAGATTTGTAACCGACTTACCGGAACCAGACTCACCGACGATGCCCAGCGTCTCGCCGCGCTGCACCTGAAACGAGATGCCGTCAACAGCCTTCACCTCGCCGTCTTCTGTGTCGAAGTACGTGCGCAGGTTTTTTACATCCAGAAGATTTCCGTTGCTGCTGGTCATGCGTCGTTCTTGTAGGACAGACATTCCTGTCTGTCCTCTTCTAAACTTCTAGTCCAAAATGGACAGGCAGGAATGCCTGTCCTACTGCCTGCTTCCCTGTGGGTCGAGTGCGTCACGCAAGCCGTCGCCGAGGAAGTTCAGTGAAAAAAGTGTTAGCGCCATGGTTACGCCGGGAAAAACCATCTGCCAGGGGAAGATGCCGATGTTCTGAATCCCGTCCGTCGCGAGAGTGCCCCACGAAGCCAGTGGCGGCGTCACGCCAAACCCGAGAAATGAAAGAAACGCCTCCGTCAGCATCACCGTGGGAATCGTCAGCGTGGCGTAAACAATCACCGGTCCCAGCGTGTTGGGAACAATATGCCGGAAAATAATCCGCGGGGTGGAGACGCCGGTCGCTCGCGCCGCCAGCACAAATTCTTGGTTCTTCAACGACAACACCTGGCCGCGCACGATGCGAGCCATGGTTAACCACGACACGGAACCGAGCGCTACAAAAAGAAGTATGACCTGGCCCCGAGCGGTCTGGCTGCGAAAGACCGAGAGCAAGACGATCACGATGATGATGTAAGGGAGCGAATAGAGCACGTCCACGGCGCGCATCATCAGATTATCGATCCGTCCGCCAAGGTAACCCGCAGTCGCCCCGTAGCTGACGCCGATGAGCAGCGAAACGAGCGTGGCTATGATGCCCACCATGAGCGAGATTTGGCCGCCCTGAAGCACGCGCGCTAATAAGTCGCGGCCCTGGTTGTCAGTTCCCATTGGGTGGGTCCAGGAAAAAGAACCGTCAGGAGCTCTGAACGGCGGTATGGATCTTAAGCCTGCGCTGCTTGAGGGAATGAAGTCAGGAGTCATTCCGGTGAGTTTCTTGATGACGAACGGGCCTAACAATGAAGCCACAATAATAATCGCCACTACAATCATGCCGAATACAGCCAGACGGTTTTTCAGCAGTCTCCGCCAGGCATCACGCCACAGCGAGGTGCCGGCAATGATGTCGCCTCGCTGTGCGGCGAGCACATCTGCATCGGCAAGGGCAAACTCCGGCGCGGTGTGGATCAAGTCGCCTTCCCGATAGCTCGGCGCAGGATCTGGCGTTAACCCCGGCTCGGGTTGACTGCGATCGTCAGGAATTGTTGGTCGGTCGTCGTTCATTTGTAGCGCAAACTGTTAGTTTGCGAGTTATTATCCAAACTCAGTTAGCATTGTTCGCCAAAACGCAAACTAACAGTTTGCGTTACCGCTAGTACCGAATGCGCGGATCGAGATACGCGTACGCGATATCGACCAGCAGGTTCATCAAGAGCAGTGTGATAGCTACGAAGGCAACAATGCCGAGTATCAACGGCTCGTCGCGGTTTAGCGACGCCTGAATGAAGTAGCTCCCCAATCCCGGCAAGACAAAGATGCGCTCAACGACAACGGTGCCGGTAACCAGAAACGCGAGCGCCGGCCCGGTGTAAGAAACTACTGGCATCAGCCCGCCACGCAATGCATGACGAATAACAACCTGCATCTCGGTCAAGCCCTTCGCGCGGGCGGTGCGAATGTAGTCTGACCGCAGTACCTCGAGCATGCCGGCGCGCGTGAGCCGCGCAATGTAGGCCATGTACAAACCAGACAGGGTTAGCACCGGCAGAATTACGTTGCGGCTCGGAAAACCATTCCAGCGCGAAGGCGGCAGCCAGTAGAGCGTAAGCGAAAAAATAAGCACGAGGATCGGGCCGAGGACAAAGTTTGGAATTGAAATGCCGAGCATCGCCAGCGCCATTGATGCATAGTCGCGCTTGGAGTTTGGCTTTAACGCAGCGATCGAGCCGGCGACTATTCCGACAATCAACGCGAGCAGGTAGGCGAGAATTCCAACGGTGGCTGAGACCGGCAGCGAGCGCGCGATGATGGAGTTAACTGATTGCCCTTCATACTTCAACGACGTGCCAAAATCAAGATGTCGCACAATGTTCCAGATGGTGCGTCCGTACTGTTGGTACCACGGTTTGTCGAGGCCATACTTCTCACGAATATTTTTTTCTATTGCTGGAGGAATGGTCTTTTCGCCGCTGTAGAAATTCCCTGGCGCAAGCCGGATAAGCCCCCAGGTAATGGTGATTACCACGAAGATCGTTGGAATGGTAATCAGGAGCCGACGAATGATGAAGCGCAGCATGTTTTCGTAGGACAGACATTCTTGTCTGTCTCGAGTAAGACAGACACGCTTGTGTGTCAATAACAAATTGGACAGGCAGGAATGCCTGTCCTACTTAGTCCGCCAAACTCGGCACGGCGTAATCCCACTTCGCCGGGTCGCGCTCGATGTAGACAAACTTCCAGGCATAGAGAGAACCGGCGTTCGGATACATTCCTTTTACGTAAGGCTTCTTCAACCAGTTAACCGCGAAAGTTTCGATCGGAATCACCGGTTGGTTCTCTAACATGAACTTCTCTGCTTTCGCCAACAGGTCGTAGCGCTGCTTCTGATCGAGCATGCGATTTGCCTCGTTGAGCATGTCTACGTATTTCAGATCGTACCAACCAGAGCCGTTGGAACCGTCAGGAGTTGAAAAGAGCCCGAGAAAGGTAAAAGGATCCATATAATCGGCGCTCCAGAGTCCGATCGCGAAGCCCTTGTATTCAAGCTTACTTCGCGCGGATAGGTACGTCTTGGACTCCATACTTCTGAGCGGCACTGTAATTCCCAGGTTTTGTTTCCACTGCGCCTGCATAAACTCTGCCATCGACTTGTTCGAAGAGTTGGTGTTGAAAATTAACTCAACTTCTCCAACCGGAAAAGCCTTACATTGAAAACTTCCATCAGCTTGTTTGGTCACTGAGAATCCCGCTTCGCCCAGCAACTTTCGCGCTTGTTCGGGATCAAACCCTTCACCCTTCGGCTGTGGATATCCCACAAAGATTCCTTCAGGAGTAAACGCCGATAGCGGCTTCGTAATCAGCCGCGACTTCGCATAGTTGATTTTGTCGATAGCCATATTGAACGCCCGGCGGACGCGCAGGTCGTTCATCGGCGGCTTGGTCACATTGATATTGATGAAGGCAATCGCCGCCTCCGCGCCGTCCATATAATCTTTCTTCGGACGAACGACTCGCAGCCAGGCGTTCGGCACCGCATGATTCAGCACAGCGTCAGCTTCGCCCACTTTGTAGAGATTGAGGCTGGTGGGATTATCCGCCGACACGAAGAAATGAATTTCATCGAGATGAACGTTGGCCGCGTCCCAGTAAAGCGGATCGCGTTCGACCACCACTTCGCTGTACGGCAACCACGCCTTTAGTTTGAATGGGCCGCAAGTAACAATGTGCTCCGGTTTGGTCCACTGCTCGCCATATTGTTCGATGATCTTGCGAGGCGCCAGGCGGAAGAGTTGGTGGCCAAGCAGGCCCAGGAAGTAAGCAGCGGACTGAGAAAGCGAAATTCGAACCGTATAGTCATCAACTGCCTCGACGCCGATGTCTTCAGCGCTTACAGGAACAAACTCTTTGTCTTTGACGGCAGCTTGCAGCTTCGCATTCTTCGCCAGCAATTTATTGCGAGCGGTTTCGTCGCCGGGAAGTGTAAGCCGCGGAGGCGAATGCATTAGCTGGTGGAACGGTGTGTCAGGGTCAGGTTTCGGCTCTTCAGTTGTAGGCTTGTATTCCGTTGCGGCTGGGTCAAGCGGTTTTTGACTAAGCGCGACCGGCGCGGCTGCCGCGCTATCAGCTACGTCCTGCTCCAACACAAACTGTTTGGTTTGTGGATCCCTCGCGAAGACGGCCTTGCGGTCATAGGCTTCAGCGTAAGTGATGTAGTAAGCAAGATAGGCATTCTTTGAAGCGAGTTCAGGCGACAGACCGCGACGAATGCTGTAGACGAAGTCGTGTGCGGTAATTGGATCGCCATTTGACCAAACCGCATTCCGGCGCAGGTGAAAAACAAATTCCGAGGAATCATTATTGATATCCCAGCGCTCGGCCAGCGCCGGAATCGCATTGAGCGTTTTAGGATCGTAGTCGACCAACCCCTGATACAACGCCATGTAGATGCGTGCTTCCGGTTGACCGGTGCTGATTGGTGGATCGAGCGACTCCGGCTCGTCACCATTTACATAACGCAAAATATTTTGCCTGGGTGGCGTCGTGTTTCCGTAGAAGTCGCCGGTAGTAGCGGTCACACGACAAGAGGTTGCGCCAAACACCATCGAGGCGATCGCCATTCCGCCGATTAGTTGTTTTAGAAATAGTTGGGACATCGTCTGCGTTGGAAAGCACTTACATAACAAGCGGAACTTAACACGCGAAAACAGAATTGAGCAAGATTCTCACGTGCCGCAGACTGTCTAGTCTGCGGTTCTCCTGTCGCCAACGATCACATCTAACGAATCGAAAGCCGCGGACTAGACAGTCCGCGCCACGTGCGCGCGTCGCGCTATGGGCTGCCCTTCGCTGCTCCTAATTGCTGCCAACTCGTATTAATCCGGACCGTCTTTAGTGATGGCGCGTCCAGCACATTTCCATCAAAGCCTGAAACATAAGGCTTGACCAGCGAGTATGACGACGCAAAATAGATCGGCATCGCCCGCAAATCTTTCAAAGCCTGGGCCTCGGTTTCAATCGGTGGCGGCAGGCTCAAATTGTTTTGCCTGGCAGTCGCCTGCTCGGGAGCTGACTTCGTTTCCTCTTTCGCCCCAATCGCCGGCTCGCCGCGAGTGCTGTCCGGAAAGAGCATGCGAATGTTCGTGAGCTCGTCAGTGGTTTGCATCACCAGGCCACGTCTGACCACGTCGTAATCACCTTCGCGAATTGCCGTCTCGTATTCGTCCCAGTTCTTGACTACGATCTCAGTGTCAATATTGAGCACCATTCGCCACATGGTCGCAACCGCTTGAGCGACGACGCGCTGTTGTTCGTTGCGGTTGACGAGCAACCTGATCGGCGGGAAATTGTTACCGCCCGCGAAGCCGGCCTCCGCCAACAATGCTCTGGCGCGCTCGTGCTCCTTTTCCAGCGCTTCCGATTTATTCACCACGGGTGCCTGGGTGTTGGCGGCCGTCTCAGGCAGAAAGCGTTTCGCGGGTTCGGTCGCACCGCCCATCTCATCGGCGCTGATGCGGTCGCGATCAATCGCGATGGCCAAAGCTTCGCGGACGCGCACATCGTCAAAAGGCGCTCGCGCTCGGTTGAAGCTGTAGTAGGTTAGGGCGCCGTAGGTGGTGCGACGAAAATCTTCGTAGGGCGTCAGGAGCTTGATAGCTAGCGGTTCGAACGCAGCGTTGGTTACCGCGTCAACTTCGCCCGCTCGATACGCGGCCAGGGCTGACTCCGCGTCCTTCTCGCCAACAAACGCAACTTGCTGGAGTGTTACCTGATCCTTGTTCCAGTAAGTGTTGGCGCGCTCCAAAAGCACGCGAGTGCTTTCGGTCTTAGCCAATGAGAAAGGGCCGTTTGAAATCAGGTTGACGGCCGCTAACTTGTCGAGGCCGCTTGCGTCGTTAAGTTTTACTGGACGAAAGACCGGATGGGCCACCAACGCCGGAAAGTTCATGTCAGGCCGTAGCAGGTGAACACGCAGCACGTGATCCGACACTGCCTCAACGCCGTTTTGCGGTGACGGCACCGACGCACGGCCCCCGGTAACGCTCGGGGCATTTTCGCTTCTTGCGCCTTCAATGTTTGCCAGCAACTCCGTGTGCGGCGCCAGGTCGCCAATTCGCATCGTCCGGCGCCACGAGCGCACAAAGTCGGACGCCGTCACCGGCTCACCGTTTGACCAGCGTGCGTCATCGCGCAAATAGAACGTCCACACGCGCCCACCATTCGCAGGCTCCCAGCGAGTGGCAACTCCCGGAACGGGGGTCAATGATCGAGGGTCGTAGTCTGTCAGTCCTTCGAAGATCGCACGCACCAAATCCGTGTCGGGTGGGGCGGCCGCGAAAGCCGGGTCGAAGGTTTGTGGCAGGCCGCCGTCACTCCAATGAAACTGCTGATCGCGGGGGACCACCAGGCGGCCGTAGTAACGCTCGAGCTTTGCATTGAGGAAGCAGCCGGCGTGACTGAGCATCAGCGCGAGCAAGAGCACGGTGACGACGGAGGTTCGCAGTTTTCTTCTGTGCCGTAAGATATTTCTGGTTAACATCATCGAACTGCACGACCCACAGAACGTTGAATGGCCTCAGCGGAGTCTCATTAACACGCGCGCTTCAGCCAGGTGACCTGCGTCGCTATTCCAAACCAGAAACCGTTTAAACGGCTTCCCATCTCTCATCTCGATGGATCACCTGGCTAAAGCGCGTGTGAATGAGAGCATCCAACTTAGTTCTTCCTCGCCGCACATAGCTCGGCGTAAACATCCCTTGTTCGCTGGCGCGCAGCCGAGAATCCTTCAGACGTATCAATCAAATAGTCGGCAAACTTCCGCTTCTCTTCCTGTGGCATCTGCGCGGCAATTCTGGCTTCGGCCTCCGCATGGCTCAGTTTGTTTCTGGTCATCAGCCGTTCAAGCTGAACGTCAGTGCGACAGTAGACGACGATAAGCTTGTCGAAACGCTTATAGCCGCCGGATTCAATCATCAAGGCCGCATCGACAATTGCGATCCCGTTTGGATCCAGCGCTTCCCATGCGCGCAAACACTCGTCCTGTTGCGCGATGATGTAGGGATGAAGAATGGAATTCAAGGCGCTGCGTTGTTCTGGATCCGCGAAGATAATCGAGCCCAGCTTGGCGCGATCGAGTGTGCCGTCACTCGCGAGAATTTCAGGGCCAAACTTCGTTTCCAGATCTCGTAAACCGGGTGAACCTGGCGCCACCACAGCTCGCGCGGTTTCGTCGGCATCAAGCACGCGGCAACCAAGCTCCGTGAATACGTCCGAAACGAAGGACTTGCCTACCGCAATCGATCCTGTTAACCCAACGCGCAGCATTGATCCGCCGAATGGTTACGGGTGTTTGCTGTTGTAGTCCGCGATGAAGGCCTGCGTTATGTCCATGGCCGGATTTACTGTCAAAATTGCCGGCAACAGCTTGCTGATATCAAGGATCAGCGTTAACCCGTGCTGGGCAGCATACTGGTCCAACCCTTTACCGATGTCGGTCGAGATTGGAGCTACTACTTCTGTCAGGCGTTTCTCAAAGTCGACGTCGAATTGGTCCTTCTTGTATTTCCAATCGCGTTGCAGACGTTCACCCTCGTCCTGTTTTGCCTTAATCATCTCCGCACTTGCTGCGGGATTGGCACTGAGCTTGGCAATCTCGTCGGCTATAGTTTTGATTTGAGTTTGCAGAGTGTTGAGTTCGTTTACTCGCACCTGAAACCCGGTCTGCACGCTCTTAACAGCATTGACGTAGCGGTGGATCCCGACCTTCTCGTCGCCGAACACAGTGGTGTCGACGAGCCCTATCTTGGTGTCAGGCACGGGCGCAGCGGCCACTGGCGTTGGTTGGGGCGCGGCCGGGCGCGCACCGGCTGGCGGCGTTTGGGCAGTGGCCGAGACAGAGGCGACTGTCAGAACCACGAAAGCCGCTGCAATAAAAATAGTCCTCTTCATTTTCGTTTAGCGCTCCTTAGAATAGTTTTACTTCAGACTGGTGCTTCCACGACTTAGTGGTTAATCGCGTCCTCTTCGTTGCCGCGCGGCCTTGACGGTGTTCCGCATTAGCATTGCGACCGTGAGCAAGCCGATGCCGCCGGGGACTGGCGTGCGCTTCCCCGCGACTTCGTCAGCCTCACCCGGATTGACGTCACCCACGAGCGTGTAGCCGCGTTTCGCAACTATCGCCAACCTGCTTGCTGCCTCGACACCAAAGAATTGTCGCACAGTTGCCTCGTCCGTGACCTTGTTCATGCCGACATCAATAATAGTCGCGCCGGGCTTGATGTGCTCCCGGCCGATGAAGCCCGCCCGCCCGATAGCAACAATGAGAAGATCTGCCTGACGCGTGACCGCTGCCAGGTCTCGCGTGCGAGAATGGCAGATTGTGACCGTCGCATCGCGCTGCAAGAGCAACTGCGCCACGGGTCGTCCCACGATCTGACTGCGACCAACTACGCACGCGCTTGCTCCCGCGATCGAAATCTCGCTCCGATCTAATAACTCAATTATTCCCGCTGGCGTGCACGGCACAAACGTCGGCCGGCCCATTGCCAGCCGCCCCACAGTAACCGGATGAAACCCATCGACGTCTTTTTCGGGATCGACAGCTTCAATAATCTTGCTCTCGTCGATTTGACCCGGCAGCGGCAATTGCACGAGGATCCCATCGACATCATCGCGATGATTTAGTGAACGGATTAGATCGAGTAGCTCGGTGGCGGTGGTGGCAGCGGGGAGCGCATGATGCTCCGACCGAATACCCACTTCTTCACAGGCTCGAATCTTGTTCCTAACGTAGACAGCCGATGCCGGATCATCGCCAACACGCACCGCCGCTAAAGTTGGTTTCAGGGCCAACTCGTTTGCGAGCAGCGCAACGTCACGCGCCACTTCCGCTTTGATCTCGTCGGCAACAACGGCGCCGTCCAATAGTTCGGCGCGTCTGATAGATTTCGCTTCGGTCATGGAAGAGTCTGCCAATATCTCTACTCTCAGTTTCGTTCGAACCGCATCCTAGCATACGTTTCGCGCAGACATTAGTCCCAGCCTCAGTGTGGACATCCGCCGGAAACAAAGCTTGGCTTGCTCGCAAGGCTTGTCTTACAATCACCACACCCGTCACCCGTGCTTTGGTTGCGAATTCTTCGCCACTCTGAAATTAACCGCCGCGTTGGTTGCGTTGCCCAGACCTTCAGCAGAAACGGAGTTAACCCGAAATGATGAAAACCAAGAGACTCTCATTGCCCGTAGTCATACTCATATCACTCGGACTTTGCCTTTTGTTTCCTGGTCAACCTCCAAATGCTCAGACTCCGAAAGCTTCAGGCTTCGACAAAGACCGCGGGCACGACATGGCCAGTCAGATCAAGAATGATCTGAAGAAGAACTATTATGACCCTTCATTTCACGGGATGGACATCGAGACTCGCTTCAAGCAAGTAGACGAAAAAATCAACACTGCAACTTCAATCGGGCACATCTTTGGGATCATTGCGCAGGCGCTGGTTGAACTCGATGACTCGCACACTTTCTTTTTGCCGCCGGGCCGCAGCGGTCGAACTGAGTATGGCTTTCAGATGCAGATGGTTGGCGATCGCTGTTTTGTAATCGCGGTCCAGCCCGGTAGCGATGCGGAGGCAAAGGGACTGAAGGAAGGCGACGAAGTTTGGCAGATTAATGATTTTGGCCCAACGCGGGAAAACTTCTGGAAGATCGAGTATTACTTCAAAGCTCTCCGACCTCAGCCTGGAATGCAGTTGACCATCAGGCGGCCGAGTGGCAAAGAAGAACTACTGGTCGTGATGGCGAAGATTACGCCGGGAAAACGGGTGATGGATTTGACTGGAGGCGATATCTTCGCACTCATCCGCGAAAACGAGAACTACGAACATTATAGCCGCCAGCGCTACGCCGAACTCGGTGACGACTTGTTTATCTGGAAGATGCCCCATTTTGAATTGGAAGAGGCGGAGGTGGACAACATGATGGGCAAGGTGCGCAAGCACAAAACCCTGATCCTGGACCTTCGAGGAAATGGCGGCGGCTACGTCTTCACACTCCAGCGGCTGGCTGGTTATTTCTTCGATCACGATGTAAAGATCGCGGACCGCAAAGGACGAAAAGAGATGAAGCCGCAACTGGCCAAAACACGTGGCGACAGCGCATTCAAAGGGCAGCTCATCGTCCTGGTTGATAGTCGCTCGGCTTCTGCGGCTGAGATATTTGCCCGGCTCGTTCAGCTTGAACACCGCGGCATTGTTTTGGGTGATCGCTCGGCGGGCGCAGTAATGGAGGCGAGACAATTTCCCCATCAATCCGGAGTTGACGTGGTCGCGTTCTGGGGACTGAGCGTTACTGACGCCGACGTGATTATGGCTGACGGCAAGAGCCTGGAGAAGACAGGCGTGAGTGTCGATGAACTGATTTTGCCGACTGCGGCTGATTTGACTACGAAACGTGATCCGGTGTTAGCGCGCGCCGCCGAACTCCTCGGGGCCAAGCTCGATCCGGGGAAAGCCGGCAGCTTGTTTCCAATTGAATGGAGAAAATGAAAGCTGGCGAGAACTTTCGCGATCGTTGCGTGTATAGTTATGGCTAAACAATGAACACAAATAGAACTCTCGCGCTCGCCTTTCTCTTCTTTTTCAGTCTCGTCGTCCTGGGCCTTTCAAGCTGTCAACCTAAACAGCACGTGCGTTCGGCAACTGAGAAGCACTACGACCTCAAGGGTAAGGTAGTCGTAGTTGATAAAGAGAAGCACGAAATAACCGTCGCGCATTCTGACATCAAAGACTACATGCCGGGAATGACGATGCCCTTCAGCGTGCGTGAAGACTGGGTCTACGAGATTGCGGCTCCGGGCAATCAAATCACCGCGACGCTTGTTGTTGACGGGATGCAATCGTGGCTTGAGGATGTCGTGTTAACGGAAGACAGCACGCCAGTCGCTGGCGCGCCACCGGTTGAAGGAGCGGGGCCGAATGTTGGTGATGAGGTACCTGACTACAGCCTGATCAATCAGGACGGCAAGACCATTCGGGTTCACGAATACAAAGGTAAGGCGCTGCTGCTGACTTTCATCTACACGCGCTGCCAGGATCCTAACCAATGCACGCTGATGAGCAGTAACTTTGCGGCCATCGACAAGGAACTTCAAAAGCAACCCGAGCTCTACGCAAAGACGCACCTATTGAGCATTAGTTTCGATCCCACTTACGACACGCCAAAAGTTTTGCGTAGCTATGGAGCTGCGTACACTGGCAAGTACGCGGACGAAACCTTCGGCCATTGGGAGTTTGCTTCGGGCAGTCCCGACGAAGTGAAGGGCATCGCGAAATTCTTCGGGCTTCGCTACTACCAGGACACGACTAATGGAACCGAGCAGGTGATCCACTCGCTCCGCACAGCGGTGATCGGGCCCGACGGCAAGATTGTTAAGGTCTATCGTGGGAATGAATGGAAGCCGGAGGAGCTGCTGAAAGAATTGCAGGACGCCATCACAAATACAAAACCCGCCACAGATAAACGCTGATAAGCACTGATTAGGAAAGGAACACAATCGCAGACTCGGCTTTGTCTATGTTTTGATTTAATCCGTTCTTATCCGTGCAAATCCGTGGCTCGTTGTTTTACGCCCCACCTTTGATCTTCTTGATCTCTTCGGTGAGCACCGGAACCGCCTCAAATAGATCGCCAACAATTCCGTAATCAGCAATGTCGAAGATCGGCGCTTCCGGATCCTTGTTGATGGCCACGATTGTTCCGGAGTTTTTCATGCCGACGAGATGCTGGATGGCCCCTGAAATTCCCAGCGCTACGTAAAGCTTCGGCGCCACGGTCTGGCCTGACGATCCGATTTGACGATCGATCGGCAGCCACTCAGCGTCACAGATTGGACGCGACGCCGCCAGATCTCCGCCCAGCGCCTCAGCGAGTTTTTCCGCCAGCGCCAAATTATCTTTGCTCTTAATGCCGCGACCAACCGCGACAATGATGTCTGCCTTGCTCAAGTCGACCGCTTGTTTCACTTCCTGGAATGGCGCTTCCGGCGTCATGCGGATTTCACCAACCTCAACCGGCATGACTTCGATTGCAGCGCCACTTCCCTTCTGCGCCTGACCCGGTCTGAAAGCTCCCGATTGAAAAGTTGCAAAGACCGGCGCGGCGCCATCGGAAACCACATCCGCATCGAGCTTGCCGAGGAAGATGCGACGCGTGAACGTAATTGCACTGCCGGAAACTTGCGCGCGGATACAGTCGCTGATTAAAGACTTGGCAAAACGTGCGGCGAGCTTCGGAGCGTAGTCTCGCACGAGATAAGTGTGTGGCATCACGACGAGCTGCGGGTCGAGCGCGCGCACGACGCTTTCCATCGCGGCGGTGTAGCCGTCAGGTGTGTAGTCTGCGAGCGCAGCGTTCGTCCCAGTTATAACCTTGACCAGATCGTAAGCAGAGATCTCTTGCGCCAGGCTAGCGACATCTGCCCCGAGGATGACCGCGCTCACAGTCTGTTGCAGTTGCGAAGCAATCTCTTGCGCCGCGGCGATAGCCTCGATCGAGGTCTTGTTTAGTGCGCCGTTGCGATGCTCGATGAAGACCAGAATTCCGTTACTCATGTTATTCCCTGGACGCCCGCTTACGCCGGCGGTTCTGCAGACTTAAAACACTCGCGCTTCAGTATGTAGCTTTTGCGCCAGTTCTACGGCTCCGGCTTTCGCATCGCCGTTTCCCAGCAACTGCGTCTGCTTAGTTTTTTGCGGCAGATAAATCTTCTCGATGCGCTGGTGCGAAGGCCGCGCGACGATCTCGGGCGGCGGCGTCACTTCCTTAATCTCTTTCTTCTTCGCCGCCATGATGCCCTTCAAAGTCGCATAGCGAATCTGGCTGATGCCGGACTGGATCGTAAGCAACGCCGGTGTCGGCATCGTGTACCACTGATACCAACCACTTTCGAGCTCGCGCTTGACGCGCAGCTTCTCGCCCGAAGCGTCCACTTCAATCGCGATGGTTGCATGCGGCAGCCCGAGCAATTCCGCCAGGATGACCCCCGTTTGTCCG
>JANLYZ010000413.1:0-5686 GCA_031365905.1 Chloracidobacterium sp.
CAAGCTTCTCAGCCATATCAGTCGCGACCATGCCGAGCGCCAGTGCATTCACTGTGACCTTCCTGCTAGCCACTTCCTTAGCGAGCGCTTTCGTGAGGCCAACCATTCCCGCTTTTGACGCCGAATAGTTTGACTGTCCCGGCATGCCCACTTCGCCACTGATTGATGAGATATTGAGAATCGATCCGCCCCCCTCCTGTCTGAGCATGGTTCTGAGCGCGGCTTTGGCGAAGTTCCAGGCGCCTTTCAGGTTTGTATCCATCACTTCATCCCAGTCTGATTCCTTCATGCGCAGAATAAGATTGTCGCGCGTGATGCCGGCGTTGTTGACGAGGAAGTCGATGCGCCCGAAAGCTTCCTTCACTTGCTTCACCATTTCGGCGGCGGCTTCGGTGTTGGCGACGTCGCACTGATTTGCGAGTACGCGCACACCCAGCGCTTCGATTTCTTTAGTCAACGACTCAGCAGCTTCAGCGCTCTTTGCGTAGTTGAACGCGACATCAGCGCCGCGCCGCGCGAGTTCAAGTGCGATGGCCCGCCCAATGCCGCGGGTGGCGCCGGTGACGATGGCTGCACAGCCGGCGAATTGTTTTTGCGATTCTGTCAACAGCTTGTCCTCTCGATGGCAACACTCACTGAGGAAGATTTCTCATGCCTATCGCAAAGATCAGTACGAATAGAGCGCCGTAGTAAATGACGCAACGAACAACAAAACTAGAAAGGTAGCGTTTGGGTATAGACAAGTTTTTCAGTTTCACATACGAGAACAGGCCATTTCCAAGCGACATCAGAAGTAAGAGAACCAGGATCACCCACACCAGCGTTGTCAAAGAATTGGGCCAGGCTCTTGATCCGATCAAGAAGAACAGCAGCAGGATCCCTATGGCGACCACGTGAAAAATCCGATGTCCGGAGAACGAATCGAGGAGTCGTGCTTTCTCTTCAGCGCTTAACCATTTTAGAGCTTTCTCAGCGAGGAAGCGGTTGATTACTACAGCACCAATAAAGATAACAAAGCCAAAAATAAGATCATTTGTGAACATGCTCGACCTTACTTTGGTTCCCGCTTCAACGACTGCAAATACTCTCTAAACTCCGGTCCAAGTTCTTCATGCTTCAGGGCAAACTCAACCGTCGCAATCAGAAATCCAAGCTTGTCGCCCGCATCGTAGCGCTTGCCCTTAAAGCGCACGGCGTAGAATGGTCGCTTCTTTAGTAGCGATCGCATCGCATCAGTAATTTGAATTTCGCCCACCGCGCCCGGTGTAGTGTTTTTGATTTCGTCGAAGATGTCAGGCGTCAGCACGTAACGTCCGATGATGGCCAAATCCGATGGCGCGTCAGCAAACGGCGGCTTCTCAACCATGTCCTTGATTTTATAAACACCGTCTTCAACTTCGTCGCCGTCAATCACGCCGAAACGCGAGATAGCTTCGCCCGCCACCTGCATCGTGCCAATCACCGGCGCGTCATATTTCTCATAGACGTCGAGCAGTTGCCTGAGCGCAGGTGTTTCAGCGTCAACAATGTCGTCGCTCAACATCACGGCGAATGGCTCGTCGCCTACCAGGTCGCGCGCTTGCAGCACGGCGTGGCCCAACCCGAGCGCTTCCTGCTGTCGCACATAACTCACGCGCGCCATTTCCGAAATCGCACGCATCGCTTTTAGCTCAGTGAGTTTCCCGCGTTCCTCGAGCAGCTTTTCCAGTTCAAACGAAACATCGAAGTGATCTTCAATCGCCGCTTTGCCGCGCCCCGTTACGATGATGACAGACTCAATTCCGGAAGCGACGGCCTCCTCGACCACGTGTTGGATCAAAGGCTTGTCGACGAGCGGCAGCATCTCTTTGGGAGAGGCTTTGGTGGCCGGCAGGAAACGCGTGCCTAAACCCGCGGCCGGAAAAACTGCTTTACGAACCCTCTGTGGCATAATGAGTTGTTCTCATAACATATTATTAAGGATTAGCCCAACTGTCAGGTTTACCGAGACGCGAAAAATAACTGCGATATCCCGCGTTAGGACTACCCCCGCCTGATGAAGTTCACCAATGAAAAAGAACATAGACTACGCCATCAGGCGAACTGCGTCTGGCCTCGGCTTTTTTGCGTTGAGACCTATTCCCAAGGGGAAACGAATCGTCGAGTACACGGGCCCACTCGTTTCAAACGCGGAAGTCGAGAGACGATCGACCGGTAAATATTTTTTTGGGGTCAACTCGAAATGGTCGATCGACGGCTCGCCGCGCGGCAATATTGCGCGCTACATCAATCATTCCTGCCGACCAAATTGCGAGGCTCTGATCTCCGGTCGCCGCGTGTGGATCTGGTCAATGCGCGCCATTAAGGCCGGCGAAGAATTAACCTATGATTACGGTAAGGAATATTTTGAGGACCTCATCAAGCCAATCGGCTGCAAATGTAAGAAATGTGCTCCTGCGAAAACTTAGGTACAATCCAACGACGACCTTAACTTAGATCGCGACGCTGCGAGGAGAAATGCTGGATCTAAACTACGTGCGGGAAAATCTCGAGAAGGTGCGCGCCGGCCTGCAAACGCGCGGCTTGGCGCCTGCAGTGTTGGACAGTTTTGCTGAAGCCGACGCCGAACGCCGACGCATTATTGCCGAGTCAGACCAATTGAATGCAACGCGCAACACGTCGAGCCGCGAAATCGGCGCGTTAATGAAAGATGGCAAACGCGACGAGGCTGACGCGCGCCGCAAAGAAGTAAACGAACTCAAGGAACGCATCGCCGAACTCGATAAATCGCGTGACGATGCGGAGACGCGCATGCGCGATCTGCTGACGACGCTGCCCAACCTGCCGCACGAGAGCGTTCCAGTCGGCGCCGATGAATCAGCCAACGTGGAAGTGCGTCGCTGGGGAACGAAACCGGAGTTTGATTTTGAACCGAAGGATCATGTCGATCTCGGAACAGCGCTTGGCATTCTCGATCTGGATCGGGCCGCGAAGATTTCTGCCGCGCGCTTTGCGATTCTCAATGGCGATGGCGCACGACTGAGCCGCGCGCTCAGCAGTTTCATGCTGGACGTGCACGCGCGCGAACATGGTTATAGCGAAACGCTGCCACCGTTCATCGTGAATAGAGATGCGTTGTTTGGCACTGGCCAGCTGCCAAAGTTTGAAGCGGATCTTTTCAAGTTAACTGATGAGCGCGAGTTGTATCTGGTGCCCACCGCGGAAGTGCCGGTGACAAACTATCACCGCGAAGAAATCCTCGATGCCGCACAATTGCCAATGCGCTGGGTTGCGTACACGCCCTGCTTTCGTTCCGAAGCCGGCAGCTATGGGCGCGACACGCGCGGGCTCATTCGCCAGCATCAGTTTGAGAAAGTTGAACTGGTGAAGTATGCGCTGCCGGAAAATTCTTATGACGAACTTGAGGCGCTGACGCGCGATGCGGAAGTGATCCTTCAGAAGCTTGGGCTGCACTATCGCACCGTTGCGCTCTCGACCGGCGACATTGGTTTTGGCTCGGCGAAAACTTATGACATTGAAGTGTGGTTGCCATCGCAGAACACGTTCCGCGAAATTTCCTCATGTTCTAACTACGAAGCGTTTCAGGCGCGACGCGCGCAGATTCGCTTTCGTCGCGCGGGGGGAGCGAAGCCGGAGTTTGTGCATACGCTGAATGGCTCAGGATTGGCGATTGGCCGTACGTGGATTGCGGTTCTGGAAAACTACCAGCAGGCGGATGGCTCGATTGTTATTCCCGAAGCGCTCAGGCCTTACATGGGCGGGATGGAAAAGATAGAAGGCAGAAGGCAATAGGCAGAAAGCAAAAAAGCAGTGAAGTCTTTCAACGGACTCACTGCCCTCTCTGCTTTCTGCCTACTGCCTTCTGTCGCTATTTGATGCGCAGATCAAATGGCATCAGCAGCATCGACTCACCGGTCTTCATCCGATCCAATAAAGCCATATAGCGCGCCGCACGCTGCGCATCTTCCGGCAACGCAGAAAGCACCGCTTCACGCTGTTTCATTTGCGTGCGCGTTTCGTCGCCCTGACTGAACAGTTCCTGAATAAACGTGCGAGGCTCGGGCAGAATCACGCGATGGACGCCTTTATCTTTCGGAATCTTGGCCAGGTCTTTCGCAACTTCGACGGCGCGATCAAGTCCGCCAAACTCATCTACCAGTCCGCGCTCCTGTCCCTGCGAACCTGTCCATACGCGGCCCTGCGCGATTGAGTCGATGTAGGCGGCGTCTTTGTTCCGGCCCTTGGCAACCTTCGGCACGAAGTCGTTGTAGTAAGTTGTTTTGATCCAGTCTTCAAACTTCGCGCGCTCCGCGTCACTAAACTTTTCTGTCTCGCGAAACATGCCGGCGTTTTTGCCGCGCATGATGTATTCGTTGGAAACTCCTATCCAGTCGTAGAAACCTTTCATCACCGGCTTGCCGGCGACCACGCCGATCGAGCCAGTGATCGTTGAAGGCTCGGCAACGATCTTGTTGGCGCCGCAGGCAATGTAGTAGCCGCCCGAAGCTGCCACGTCGCTCATCGAAATCACCACCGGCTTCTTTTCTTTCGCGGCGACTACAGAATGCCAGATGATGTCTGACGCGAGGCCGGAACCGCCGGGACTATCAACGCGAATAACGATCGCCTTGATTGTCTTATCTTCGCGCGCATCGTCGATCGCCTTTGAGAGTGTGTCGGAGCCGATCGACTGGCTGCCGCGGGGACTATTCTCCGATTGGCCGGAACCAATGTCGCCAGTCGCGTAGATGATGGCGATGTTGTCACCCTTATCAAGACCAAGCGACTCCGGTTCGATTTGTTGGTAGTCGGAACTCTTCACAATCGGCAACGAATCCGCTTCTTTGTAACCGAGTTTCGTCTTCAGTTCTTTTTCGAGTTCTTCGCGATAGGCGATGCCATCGATGAGTCCGGCATCTTTCGCTTTCGCCGAGCCATAGGGAGCGTCGTCAATGATGGCGCGCACCTGGTCGGAAGTTTTGCCGCGCCCCTTGGCAATCGCATCCACGTAGCGATTGAAGAGATCGTCGAGCAGCGAATTCATGAACTCGCGATGCGCGTCAGACATGTCCTTGCGCGTGAACATATCGCCAACGCTTTTGTATTTGCCAATCTGGAAGATGTCGGGGTAGACGCCCAGCTTGTCGAGCGAGCCGCGGAAGAACATCACGTCGGCAGCCAGGCCGTTAATGAACAACTCTCCCGGCGGCGCCAGGTAAATCTTGTCGCAGGCGCTCGCGATGTAATACTCCTTGTTCATCCCGTATTCCATGAACGCGTAGACAGGTTTACCCGACGAGCGAAAGTCGGCGATGGCGTCGCGAATCTCTTCCGACTTGCCCCAGCCCACGCCGGACATATCGATCTCGAGAACGATGATCTTGATGCGATTATCCACCTTCGCCTTCTTGAATTGCTGAATGAGGTTGGTGAGCGACTGGTCAGTGCCGCCAAATAACTTTCGTAGCGGATCGTAGGGAACATAATCCGGTAACGCGCCGGCGACGTGGAGCGTGAGCACGCTGTTGTCAGCAATGGTCGGCTCACTACCCCGTAGCGCCGCTACCAGAACAGCGAGGCCGATTAATGCGACTAAAACCAGCCCTACCACAATGCTGGTGATGATCAGAACGGTCTTTCGTGTGCGCGACATTGCCATATGATTCCCTGCCTTTGATTGCTTAAT
>JANLYZ010000417.1:0-4681 GCA_031365905.1 Chloracidobacterium sp.
AAGACAGCGACCTGCCCCGGAATAAAATTCACGCCATGTTTGCCCGACGCGCTTTCCGGCAGCAGATCGAATGAGCGAACGCCACGCGCCTGTTCGCGGACCTTCGTAATGATGAGTGAAGTCAACGGCGTGATTCTCCCGAATTGCGATAAAATAAAATGAGGGTTCAGTGTAGCAAACAAGCTCCGCGTTTACTGAGCGGTGATGTTACAATGCCGCCGAACAATCTCCCCGCCAGGAATCGCAATGCCAAAACGTCGCCCAGCTTTAAGCGTCTTCGCTGTCACCCTGTGTGTCGCACTGATTGGGATCTGCGCGCTCGCAATCGCTGCCCAGTCAGGGCGGCGCGTGCGTAAGCCGGAGCCGCTACCTATTCCGACTCCTGAAGCGACACCGACACCCAAGCCAGTAGTAAAGGAAAAACCGGAGTTCACTTTCATTGTTGGCCTGGATAAGTATGGAGACTTTTCAAGAGCGTCACTCAATGACTACAGCGGCGTGCTTCGCGCTTGCGCTCAGCGGCTCAATGAGTCGCGGGTGGTTAAGGCTGACGTAGACTCGCACGATTTGTCGCGAGCCACTGCCATCCAGAAAGCAAAAGCGGAGAAGGAAGCATATATCGTTTGGCTCCAACTACGTTCCAACACAACCTCAGCACGGACCGGCGTCCAGGACGATCCCAACAATGTCTATATTGAATACGCAGTCTTCGCTCCCGTGACTGCCAAGCAGTTAACTTCGGGAAACGCTTATCCCGAAGCGTACCGGCGAACGCCTGTCAGAATTCCGACGTCACCCACCGTTGGTGATTACTATTTGAATCAAGCTGCGCGGGGAGTTGCGGAGAGAATTCTTGACCACTTCCATGTGCGCACGGGAACCACTTTGCCGTGAGTCTAGCTCGCATCAGCGTAAAGCGCGTCGATCACGGGGCGATACTTCTCATCAACGACCCGGCGCTTAACTTTCAAGGTCGGAGTTAATTCCCCGCCCTCAATCGTAAGTTCGTTCTCGAGCAGCGCTACTTTCTTTACGCGTTCATACTGAGCGAGCTCAGTTGTGAGTCCGGCAATTTGCCGTTCGAAGAGATCGATAATGCGCGGATGTTTGCAAAGTTCTGCATGGTCCTTCGCCTTGATGCCTTTGAGTTGCGCATAAGCTTCGACGCGTTCCCAGTCAGGCACAACCAGGGCTGCCGGAAACTTGCGACCATTGCCGATGAGCACCACCTGGTTAACAAAGCGTGAGCCTTTAATCATCTGTTCGATTGGCTGGGGCGCGATATATTTTCCGCCAGATGTTTTGAAGAGTTCCTTCTTGCGATCGGTGATGTGCAGGAATCCGTCTTCATCAATCGTCCCGATGTCGCCGGTTTTGAACCAACCATCTTCCGTAAACACGGAGCGCGTTTCTTCGGGCTTGTTGAAATACCCGCGCATCACGTTGGGTCCGCGACTTTCTATCTCACCATCCGAAGCGATGCGCACTTCTACGTTTCGAATTGTCTTTCCTACCGTGCCAACGCGATTGTCTTCCATCATGCCCGCCGTGATCACCGGAGACGTTTCAGTCAACCCATAGCCCTGCACGATCGGCAGACCGGCGCCGATGTAAAGCAGCGCGAGTTCTTCAGGCAAGGCCGCGCCACCTGAAACCAGCAGCCGAATTCGGCCACCGAGCGCGTTGCGAATCTTCGAAAAAATAAGTTTGTCGGCAATCCTTCGTTTTAGTTCGAGCACGAGCGGGATTTTCTGATGGCGAGTCGATCGGCGCGCGCAATCTTTAGCGACATCGACGGCCCAATTGAGCACCGCGACGTTGAGCCGGCCCTGCTCGGCGGTTTTCTCTTTCACGCGCGCGAAAATCTTTTCGAAGATGCGCGGCACGCCGACAAAGATCGTCGGTCTCACTTCGCGCAGGTTCGGGCCAATGGTATCAAGCGACTCGGCAAAATATGTGGCCATGCCGTGATAGAGATACATGTACATCGCCATTCGCTCGAGCACATGCGATAGCGGCAAGACGGAAAGCGTGCTGTCGTCCTTGGCGAATTTGAGATGGCTTGAGGAGTCGATCAGATTCGAGACCAGGTTTTCGTGGCTGAGCATCACGCCTTTGGGCTCCCCAGTTGTGCCGGAGGTATAGATGATCGTTGCCAGGTCGTCAGGTTTGATTTGGTGTGCGCCAGCGTTAACCAGATCCGGCTGCGTCACTTGAAGGGTGCGCCCGCGCTCCTCGAGTTCAGATAACGAAAAGCCTTGAGTTTTACCGGCCGGGGGTTTTTCAAAGAATACGACGTGCTCAATCGCTTCACATTCGGCGATTGCCTCCCGCACCTCGAGAAACTTCTTCTCATTTTGAACGACCAGCACGCGTGCGCCGGAGTCTTTCAAAATGTAGCGTACCTGAGGCGGCATCAATGTCGGATAAATAGGAACATCAATCGCCGTGGCAAACATGCAACCCGCATCCGTCAACACCCAATCGGGTCGGCTCTCGGAAAGGATCGCCACGCGGTCGCCGTGTCGCACTCCGAGCGAATAAAGGCCGGCCGCAATTGCGCGCGCGCGTTCCAACAGCTCTGCGGCGGAGATCGAAATCCAACGGTCATCCTGCTTGTAGTTAAGGGTGTCGGGACGCGGATGAGCGCGCGCGACGTGCTCAAACACTTCGACAAGCGTCGCCGGTTCTCCTTCATGCAAACGAGTGCGTTTGGAGGTTTCCACCTTGGAGTCCGCTATTGTCTCGATTGCGATCGTTGAGGCTTCGGTGATCTGATTCACTTCGCGCTAACCCCATTGAGAAAAATATCCAGCACCTGATCGGCCATCGGCGCCAACTTGTAGCGGCGTTTCGAAAGTATCCAGTTGGTCGCCATTTCATCGAGAGCGCCGAAGAGTATTTTTGCCACAACTTTGGCGTTTAGTTCCGGACGAAAAACGCCCGCGCGCTGACCTTCTTCGAAAGTGGAACGAATGAGATTCAGATACTCCGCAAAACCGGCGGCGGAAAATTCTTCCATGAATTTTGTCGAACCACGCAGCTCGACCTGGAAGACGACGGCGAGATCACGATCATCGCCGAGTCGCTCAAGATGTAGCAAGGCAATGCTTCGCAATTTTTCGCGCGGGTCTTCCGTTTGCGCAAGTTGCTTCCGCCCGGCGGCAATCGCCTCCTCCATGCTGCGATCGAAGATGGAATGAAGAATCTCCTCCTTGCTTTTGAAGTAAAGATAAACTGTGCCGTCGGCGACGCCGGCCTCGCTCGCAATATCGGCGACTTTGGAATTGAAGTAACCGTTGTGAGCAAAGACGCGAATCGCCGCGCGCAGGATTGCGGCGCGCTTGTCAGCGACAATGGGACGATCCGAATTGAGTGAACGAGCTGAACGCATTTGCTGATTGGCTGATTGGATCGCTGATCGCTTCTACGGCTGAATGAATAGCCACTCATTGAGGTTGTAGCCTAAGGCAGAAGCCCGCGCGTAAGCAAGGGCTCGTTATTCCGCCCACAGTTAAGCAAAGCCCTTGATTACGCGCGGGCTTCCGCCAAAACGCGCTCGGCCTGACGGAAGACCAGTTCGCTACTTGATCAGACTGGCCTATTGCCCGGCGGGCAAAACGGGTGAACGCAATAGAGGAATCAGGTATTTTCTTGGGGTAGTTTTTCCTCAGCGACGAGATCGTTCCTGACCTTGGAAACGTCGCGTGTCTTTAACAAGAACTCCTGGGTGGGATACGGAATCTCGATGCCACGCTCGCGAAACAGTCGTTCGATGCGATAGTTGATGTCGCTCTTGATCTGCGGATGCCGGCTCGGTTGGCGCGTCCAGACCAGCAGGCGGAAATCGAACGAGTAGTCGCCGAAGCGAAGAAACTGCACCTTCGGCGGTGGGTCGCTCAACACATTCTCCACGCCCTCGGCGGCGAGCACGAGAGTTTCTGTTACCTGGTTCACGTCTGAAGTGGTCGCAACGCTGATCGGTATCGCGATGCGCGCGCGCGGGTCGCCGTAAGACCAATTAATGACGCGCTGGCTGACGAGCCGCGAATTCGGCACGATGATGGCAATGCGATCGTTGGTGTAAATAAGCGTCGTGCGCAGCTTGATGCTTTGCACGTCGCCTTCATCTTCGCCGATGGTGATGCGATCACCGACGCGCACCGGTCGTTCAAACAGTAAAATAAAACCCGAGGCGATATCGGCCGCGATGTACTGCAAGCCGAAGCCAATGCCGACGGAGAGCGCGGTGAAGAGCACGGCCACTGATGTCAGGTCAAGATCAAACGCGCCCTTGAGGACCGCCACTATTCCGATCACGACCAGCAGGTATCTCAGCATCCGGGTGATCGTGTAGCGCAGCCCGGGATCGATATGTTTCCGTTTCTCGATGCGCTTTTCGAGAAACGCGCTCGACTTCCCTGACAGGACAAAAACCAGCACCAGCAAGGTGAGACCGATGGCCAGCCTGAAGGCGGTGATTTTCATGTTGGGTGAGTCGACTAAACGGAAGGTGAGGTATGACCAGACGCGCCTGAATACGCCGAAGGCGTCCAGCCAAAAGAGTTCAGCCGCAAATTGTCGGGGGGTTAATAAAAGAATATCCAAAGCGGTAGAGACGTGGCGGAGGGGACAGGACTCGAACCTGCATGACCTTTCGGTCGGCGGTTTTCAAGACCGC
>JANLYZ010000453.1:0-2459 GCA_031365905.1 Chloracidobacterium sp.
GGTCTCTGACCTTCCGAAAACAAACGTTCATGCTCCTCGGGGCTGCGCCCCAAGCCGGGGCATAGCCCCGCCCAAACCATTACCAATGCGGTGAGGCAGAGCCACCACCGCACATCGAATGACGGAGCCATCGCGTGACGAGCCAATCGAGTAATGGCATGAAGGCGGAAGGCGATGGCGCGAAGAAACGCAAAGGGGTCACTTCGAACGGTGCTTTGCGGATTGGCTTGGCGCACTGCGCGTTTAGCTCTTCCTTTCCGACTTGCGGAAACTGCGAACTCGATTTACGAGTAGCTTGATTTCAGACTTCGTCAGCTTCTTGCCAAACGCGGGCATGCCCGCTTTTCCCCGTGTCACTACCCCACGAAGTGATCGCGCGCTGGTAATGCCTGCATTCCTTTTCCACCATTCGGTACTGGTGAAATCAGGCGCGTTGTACAAGTGGCCGGAAGGTGTGTCGCCGCGACCGTCAGCGCCATGACAGCGAGCGCAGTTTCGATTGAACAGTTCCGCAACCTTCTCCCGGCGCGCAGGGTCGCCGTTAGATGCGTTGGTGATCCCATTTGCGAGCCACAACCCGGACAGCAATAACACAGCCGTACCAGCGGTAATGATACCTTTCAAAAAACGATTCATCAGCTGACGTTACCCGATTCCTTTTTCTATTGTCCCGCAGGCGACAGATCATGAATGTGCCAATAGACGCTTTCGTTGCTCATCTCCGGATGCTTGCGCAGGAACAAGTTTGCGAGCGGCAACGCGCCCGGATCGTCCTTGAGTTCGGCAAAGATCTTCGCTTCTCGTTTCGCGTCGTCCTTCATACCGAGTTTACGGAAGAGCAACATCAGATTGTAGTGTGCACCCATGTCTTCAGGATCGATGGCCAGAATTTTTTCATAACACTCGCGCGCCGCCTGGTAGTCGTGCTTGATCTTGCACAACTCGCCAAGCTGTTGCAGAGACATGCGGTCACGAGGAAAGGCCACGAGCACCCGGCGAATATTCGCTTCGGCTTCGTCCAACTGTCCCCGGCGAATGAATACCCTCGCCTGTTGAAATACCGCCCGCAGGTTCTCAGGATTTGCCTTGACGACCGCATCGAGCAAGCTCGCCGCTCGATCGTATTGATCGAGATCAATCAATCCGATCGCCTGATTTACCTGGGCCATCTGCCGGTATTTCTCGTCAAGCGCCGCCGCGTGAATGAAAGCATCGATGGCGAGCGGATACTGCTTCTGATCCATGAGCGCGATGCCATAGTTGTTCCAACGACGCCAATCGGGAAAAGCGTTCTTGGGGATTTCGCTCGCGGGAACCGGGACGTTCTCGCCGATTCGCATCACATATTCAGCACTCGCCATGGTCACTATCGGATAGTCGACTGACTTGCCGAGCGCGTAATCGCTGAACACGCGCGTGAAGCGCCGATACTGCACGCGCGCCTTGAGGTGCAGCGGGCCCACGACTTCCTGGGCCACTCGGAACTGATAGCGCGCCACATCCGAACGGCCGGATTGAATCTGATTGTTTTGCGCGATGCCGCGCGTGCGCCAGATGTGGTGCTTGTCGTTGTATGAACCGTCGAGCTTCACCAGATAGGTCTTGTAGTTGTGGGCCGTCTCATCAAGATATCCGTTGGGCTTAATGAATCCCGACTGATAGAGAGTCTTGCCTCGTTCATCTGTGACAGTGAATTCGACGAAGGCTTCATAGAAGTCGCGCAACTCCGGGGGGAAGGAGTGGCCGATATTTTTGTTAGTGATGACAACCTCTGCCGTGATGCGGTCAGCCGGCTTGATGGAAAAACTACTGCGATTAAGCGGCGCGATAAATTCTTCCGGACCCGTGCCTGGCGACTTGCGCCGCAGCGCAAAAATGTCGACACCCAACGCATCAGTTTCCAAAACCTTGTTGACTGCGTCGAGCTGTTCCGGCCACTTGTAGAAAACAGGAATAGCCGTGTTCGCCGCCGCCCAACGATGCGAAGCGAGTTTTCCCAGTTTTGCCGAAACATCAAACAGCGGCGCCGGCTCGCGCCTCATGTGGCAGGTGTTGCACGTCTCCTTGTCGCGCACGTAATAAGGATGCGGCGACTCTTTTGAAAACGAGGACATCTGGTATTCATCGCCGACCGCGAAGGCGCGGATGAACTTGTAATCGTTCAGTTCCTTTGGCACCTGCGACTTGTGGCAGGCCGCGCAAAAGTCGGCCGTCTTCAACAATGGCCGCATCATGGCTCGGCGATGAGAAGGAATGTCGTCGATAATCTGCTGGTCGGTAACTCCGGCGAGCAAACGCGTGCCGTCTTCCTTCACCAGCAGCGCGGGCTCGCCCATCACGTAACCGCCAATGCCGCGACCGGTCGCCGATTGAATTGAATGACAGGCGATGCAGGAAACGCCGTCGTCGTCGAACGGTCGCTTAACTTTGGAACCCTTGGTCAGCGCGCCGGAGAAAAG
>JANLYZ010000455.1:0-4512 GCA_031365905.1 Chloracidobacterium sp.
GATTTATAGGATGGTGAGACAAGTAACGTTCTTGTAAATCTTGTTAATCCTGTCCAAACTATTTAATAAGGAATCTATGGAGCAACTGTTAACCCAGTTTCTCGAGCACTTGCGCTACGAACGCAATCTCAGCGAACACACACTGCGCAATTATCAGAGCGACCTGCAGCAGTTTTACGACTACCTCGCTCCGGCCCATCCAAAGACAGGGAAGAGAACTGAACCGGCCCTCGCCGCGATTGATCACATCACCATCCGCGAATGGCTGGCCACGCTCCATGCAGCGCAGAAACAGAAAGCTTCAATCGCCCGAAAGCTCGCAGCCTTGCGTACGTTTTTTCAGTTCCTCGTGCGCGAAGGAATGCTGGAGATGAACCCCGCGAAACTCGTGTCAACACCGCGGCTGGAAAAGAAACTGCCTAAGCATCTGTCGGTCGAAGAAGCCATCAAGTTTGTGGAGACTCCAAATCTGGAAACGGATTTGGGCAAACGCGATCGCGCGATGCTGGAATTGATGTATGCGACCGGCGTGCGCGTGGCCGAGTTGACCAAGCTGAATCTTGGCCACATCGATTTCAAAAACAGATTAATCCGAGTAACGGGAAAGCGGCGCAAAGAACGTATTGTGCCTTTTGGCGAGCCGGCGCTGGAATCTTTGAAAATCTACCTGGACATTCGCGACGGTTTTTTGGATGCGGCGCCAATTTCAGAACGAGAACCGGAGGCGCTCTTCCTCAACTACCAGGGAACGCGAATAACGACACGCTCAGTCGGACGGATGGTGGAAAAATACATCCACATTTGCTCCGGCAGATACGACATTAGCCCGCACGCGCTGCGCCATTCGTTTGCCACGCACCTGCTTGATAGCGGCGCCGATCTGCGTGACATTCAGGAGTTGCTCGGCCATGCGCGTCTCTCAACTACGCAAGTCTACACACACGTCTCAATGGAAAAGTTGATCCAGGTTTACGATAAGGCGCACCCGAAGGCGTAAAAACAAAGTCCAAAGTCTATCGTCCAAAGTCCAACGTCAGATCGGTTTATGATCGTCTGGTGTTAAAGCTCCGGGTTTTGACTTTGGACGTTGGACTTTGGACTATTACAGAGACGCGTGCTCATCGTCGCCGTTGGCGCTTTCAATGATCGCCTGACAGGCAGCGTCGTAGCGGGCGGTGGGTAAGGCTTCGAGGCGGCGCTCATCGATAAGTTTTCCGCAGCGGGCGCAGGTGCCGTAGGAACCTTCCTGGATTCGCAGTAGCGCCTGATCAATGTCCGCAATCATCTGAGATTCGCGTTCGCCCGAACGCAAGGCCAACTCCTTATTCACATCCATCAGCGACATGTCAACGGTATCTTTCACGTCATCGTCCGATAGCTCAATGGCAGCCGCCTGATCAGCACGAACATGATCGGCGTGCCCCTGGAGTTCGGCCACAAGAATTTGTTTGAAGTGAGCTAATTTCTCAGGTTGCATGTTACGCCCTTGTACTGGTTCTAAAAAATTGATACTGAGCCTTCGTGGTTCAAGGCAACGGATTATAGCTTACCGGCTTTTGTTTAGCGTAACGCCCATTGACCACTTAAATCGCCGTTGCTGCGCCGGCGATTGTTTCAGAGTTTCCTTGACATTGGCGTAGGTATTAGTTGAAAATGAAAACCGTTTTCAATATAAGCCCCCCCCTGTTTCGGCGATGTACCTTCAATCAGCCATGTCTACTAATCTTCTTGCCAGGCAAATCCGCTGTTGTCTGATCGTCCTTTTTGTTTTGTCGGGAGTTCAAGCTGCCTTTGGCCAGAGCCGCGCGGCGACTGGAACGATCCGCGGCACCGTTACGGTCCAGCCTACGGGCCTGAAGGCTCGGAATGCGATAGTGATCATCGCCGAACTGAAGAAGGCGGTGTTGACTGATCAGAATGGCACCTTTGAATTCAAAGAGGTACCTGACGGCACCTATCAAATCATCGCGCACCTCGACCGCGTTCCGGATATGGTGAAGAGCATTGTAGTCTCCAACGAAATTCAGACGGTTGATTTTGAACTGACGCTCGCTGGGGTCGCTGAGCACGTGACCGTGACCGCCTCAGGTTCTGCAGAAGGAATCGATTCTTCTTACCAGGCGGTTACTTCCGTCGGAGCTATAGAGTTGGCGCAAGCAAATCCAGTCTCCATCGGCGATGCGCTGGATCATCAGCCCGGTGTGGCCAAGCGCAGTTTTGGTCCGGGTTCTGGTCGGCCGGTAATTCGCGGGTTCGATGGCGAACGCGTGCTGGTTCTGAAAGATGGTTTGCGCGTGGGCGGCATCGCTTCACAATCAGGTGATGAAGTAGAACCACTTGATGTGCTCTCGCTCGATCGCATCGAGATCGTAAAAGGTCCGGGAACTTTGCTCTACGGCAGTAACGCCATCGGCGGCGTTGTCAACGGTATTTCCACAAACGAGATCTATCAAAGAGGACTGTCGGGTTACCTCACTGTGCTAGGCGGTACAAATAACTGGCAAGCCGGCGGCAGCGGCGGCTTCAAATACGGCCTCGGGAACTTTTTGCTTTTCGGAAACGGCGGCGCGCAAAAGACCAACGACTACCAAACGCCGCTTGGCGTGGTTCCAAATTCCTATTCGCGGAGCGGCAACGGGAGCGGCGGTGTTGGTTGGTTTCCGCGCAAAGGCTGGCTTTCGTTAAACTACGCTTACGATCGCCGGCGCTACGGTATTCCCGTCAAGCCGGGCACAATCGATGTCGAGTATTTGCAGATGCGACGCCACAGTTACGAAGTCAAGGCCGGTTTGCGCGAGCTCGGCGGCTTCATCGAAAGCGGCGACTTTGCGGTGAACTACAACGACTACAGCAATCGGGAGTTCGAGTTTGAAACGGACGAGAACGTCACCGCACTAGATTCACTTGCGACGAATAAGAATCTCAACTATCGCGCAAACTTCAATCACCAGCGGCGCGGTAATCTTTCCGGCACGTTTGGGTTCTCGGGCTTCACGCGTGACTACAACTCCGTAGGCGCAGAAGCTCCCGCGCCGCACACGAAACAAGATTCCTTCGCTGTTTACGGCTTGGAGCGGATTGATTTGGAGCGCATCGGCTTTCAGTTTGGCGGACGCCTCGAACAGAACGGCTACAACCCGGAAGGGAATTTACGCAAGCGCAATTTCGTCGGATTCTCGGGCAGTGTGGGCGCGCGCGTCTCGCTCTGGACTGGCGGTTCGTTTGTCGCGAACTATCAACATTCATTTCGCGCGCCGGCTCTGGAAGAGCTCTACAACAATGGCCCACACCCGGGAATCCTGGTTTTTGATATCGGTAATCCCAACTTAAAACCAGAGCAAGGAGACGGCGTCGATTTCGCGCTGCGTCACCATTCCGAGCGGCTGCGTATTGAGGGCAGCGCTTATTTCTACAACCTCAGCAACTATGTTTACACAGCCTTCAAGGGCGCAATCGATCCGAGTTCGCGTTTGCCTATCGTTGATTATGCGCAAGGCCATAGCCGTTACCGCGGTTTGGAGGCAAGCGCGGAAGTGCGAGTGTTGCCAGTGTTGTGGTTGAGCGGAAAGTTTGATTACGTACGCGCGGAGTTAGCTGATCCAGGCAAACCTCTGCCGCGAATTCCGCCTGCTCGTGGGACGTTCGGAATTGACTGGCGCTACAAGTCGATCAGCGTGAGGCCGGAGTTGATTTTGGCGGGCAGGCAAGCGCGCGTATTTGATAACGAAACACCGACGGCCGGCTACACGCTGTTAAATCTCAACGCTTCATATACGTTCGTCACCGCTCGCGTGTCGCACATCATTTCAATCAATGGCTACAACCTCGGAAACAAGCTGTATCGCAACCACCTTTCGTTCATTAAGGAGATCGCGCCGGAAGCGGGACGAACTCTACGCGCAAATTACGCGATTAGATTTTAGGTTGACTGAGGGACCCGAACTAGTTGTTTTCGCAAATAAGTTCGGCTGCGAGAAGCGGAAGCGTCAGTTCGTGATGACCGGTAATTGAGTAACCCTGTCCGGCGCCGTTGGCCGTCGGCCGGCGCACCACGTTTGTGAGCGGGCGGTATGATTGAATGAAGTCGAAATTTGCGGTCGTGATGTCAGTCAACTGGTTGCCGAGGTTGCGCACCAGCGTCACGGCCTTTAGGAAAACTTCGGGCAGCGTCACTGCCGATCCAATATTCAAGTAGACTCCGCCGCCGTCCATCCGGCGCACCAACTCTGACAACAATCTAAAATCTGTGTGCGACGCCCCGCCGAGCGCGGCGCCGTCTGCCTGTGGATGGAAATGGCCGATGTCGCCGCCGATGGTGAGATGAGCGGTGAAGGGAACTCGCGCTTGATATGCAGCGCACAGCAGTGAATAGTCAGCGTGCTTCGGATTCAAAGCCAGCAGGGCGCGGCCAGTTGCTTCACCCAGGCCGATGTTTTCGTCTGCGCCTTCTTGCGCCGCGCGGTTCAAGAGCTTTCCCGTTTCATCGGCGCCACCGAATGCTCCTTCGCCTAA
>JANLYZ010000305.1:0-7126 GCA_031365905.1 Chloracidobacterium sp.
GCGAATCAACTCGATGGAATCTTCCAACGCGGCCATCATTCCGAGTCCCAGCAGATCAACTTTAATTAGCCCCAGGTCGGCGCAATCTTCCTTATCCCATTGCACGACGACGCGGCCAGGCATCGCCGCCGGCTCGAGCGGCACGACCGAACTTAGTTGTCCCTGGCAAATCACCATGCCGCCGGAGTGTTGGCCCAGATGCCGCGGCAAGTCCTGCACCCGTTCGTAAAGTTCGAAGAATTTCTTGATGCGTGGGTTTCTTATATCGAGCCCGGCATCGCGAAACTGCCGCGCGGTTGAGTCCTTGGGATCCTTCCATTCCCAGGTATGCACCAGACCCGCGAGCCGGCCGAGTGTTTCGTCATCAAAGTCGAGCGCTTTGCCGACTTCGCGCGCGGCCGAGCGTCCGCGATATGTGATCACGTTTGCCGTCATCGCGGCGCCGAGTTTTCCGTAGCGCTCGTAAACATATTGAATCGCGCGCTCGCGCTGGTCGCCGCTCGGCAGATCGAGATCAATGTCCGGCCACTCGCCGCGTTCTTCGGAAAGGAAACGTTCAAACAACAATTCCATGCCGACGGGATCGACGGCAGTAATCCCGAGGCTGTAGCAGACGGCGCTGTTTGCGGCCGAGCCGCGCCCCTGAATCAGAATTCCCTCGCGCTTACAAAACTCAACGATGTCCCAAACGATCAGGAAATACCCTTCAAGCTTGAGTTTTTCGATCAACTTGAGTTCATGGTCGATCTGCCGGCATGCCTTTTCAAATGAAGGCTTGCCGAGCGCGCCGTTATAACGCCGCCGCGCGCCCTCTTCCGTACGTGCTCGCAGAAACGAAGCCATCGTTTCCCCCGCGGGCACTTCATACTTCGGAAACTCGTAACCAAGATCCTGGAGCGTGAACTGGAGACGCGAGGAAAGCTCCGTGGTGTTGTAAATAGCTTCAGGCAAGTCGGTAAAGAGTTGCGCCATGGCCTTCGCGGATTTCAGATAGCGCTCGGAATTTGTCGCGAGTAAACGGCCGGCAGTTTCCAGGCGGACGTGATTGCGAATGCAGGTGAACACGTCTGTCACTTCGCGTTGCGCTTTGCTCGCATGACAGACACCGTTCGTCGCCAGTAGCGGTAATTTGAGACGCCTGGCAATTTCCAACACCGCCTGATTGCGTGCTTCTTCTTCGCGATTTAAATGACGCTGCAACTCGGCATAAACATTTCCTTTGCCGAATATCCTGACCAGCAATTCTGCTCTTCTCCGTGCCTCCTCTGTGCCCTCTGTGCCTCTGTGGTAAATCGCTTGCGCCAACGGCCCATCGCGATCGCCAGTCAAGCAAACCAATCCTTCCGCGTGTTCTGCTAACTCATCAGGCGTGACCGCACACTCTCCCGGCTTCGCGTGTTTCGGCACGCGCAACTTCATGAGGGTGATGAGCCGGCAAAGGTTTTGATAACCGATACGATTCCGAATCAGGACCGGAAGCGAGAACGTTTCTCTTAGGCTGGGAGCGCAGACATCCTGTCTGCCTCTTCCTTGTCCAAAGTCCAAAGTCCAAGGTCCAACGTCCGCTGGCCGGTCTTGTTTTTGACTTTGGACATTGGACTTTGGCCTTTGGACGGTTATCTCCGCGCCGATGTGCGCCTTGATCCCAAGCTTCTGCGCCGCGAGGTGAAATCGCGGACTGCCATAAACGCCATCGCGATCGAGCAAGGCCATCGTCGGCATCTCCAGCGCCTTACCAACCGCAATCAATTCTTCCGGCACTGACGCGCCTTCGAGAAAACTGAACGCTGAGCGCGCATGTAGTTCTACGTACTTCACTTTGATTTGCCATTTTTTATCCGCAGATTACGGAGATTACACAGATTAAAAACAGTGCGTTTGTGGTTTTTTTGCTTTCCTTCTCTTTCTCTTCTCTTTTTTGAATCTGTGTAATCTGCGTAATCTGCCGATACTCAATCTTTAATACTTCAGTCATAAACTCCCTCAACAAACCACGCCCCACTTCGCAGCTCGCGATAAATCCGATAAAGAACTTGGATCGAACCTTCAGCCTTCTGACTTCCGACTTCTGACCTCTGACTTCTGGTTTCCACCGCCACATCCCATTCATCCCGCGCCCAGGTGTCCATGCGCCACCAATCGCCCGAGGTGCGCCAGGGACCGGCCACGCCAACCACTTTTCCATGGACACTTTTGTTCTTGTTCCAGGCGCTCACCTCTCGCGGGCATCCTCCTTCCGCCTGCACCATCGCTCGCAACGGTGGCCTAAATACGCGAAAGCCCAACGTCGATTTCGGATTGGCTGGGAGCGCAGACATCTTGTCTGCTCTTTTCTTTTTCTTTGCTTGTCTCAACTCAAACCGCTTCACACGAAACGCATCCGGTCGATGCGTGTCGACCAGCTCAGGCGAACCGATGTTTTCCGCCCCTACCAGCTTTGCGAGTCGCGCCAGCATCAGTTCCAACTTCTCCGGCTCCGGCGCGAGTGGAATAAACAATCCCGTCTGCAACACACGCGGCTTCATCGGCTCACAATTTATCGAGATGCCAACAACCGCTGCCGGCGGCGGATGCATTTCCGTGTCGAGCAACAAAAGTTTTAGAAACACTTTGTGATCGCGCATCGGGTAAGGCAGGTTGAGTTTGATTTCGTGGGCGACGCCGCTTTCCAGTTTCAACTCCACCTGCAACGCATTGGTCGCAAGTGCATAGGCATTTAGGTTCGCGCAGATTTGATTGAGGAGTCGCGCCAGGATGAACGACAGCGGCTCCAGTTCAGCGATGGGATACTCAAGTTCAATTGCGCTTTTGAACTCCGGGGCCGCTTGCCTGAGATTTAAGTGACGACTACTTTTTCCGCTCGCAAGTTCGCGTAACTTTAATCCATCCTGGCCCAGCCGCTCAGAAACTCCAGCGACGGGCAGTGCGGCAAAGTCTCTAAAGGTACGCACACCCCAGAGCCGGAGCGTCTCCAGAATTTCTTCGTTCAACTTTGTCATTGCTGGGAGCGCAGACATCCTGTCTGCTGCTTTGTTTTTTGAAGTCGGACTTATTAGATTTTCGATCGGCAGATCCCCCAGCGCGTTGAGTTCCTCTCCGGGGGAAATAAAAGTTATGCCTTTGAAATACTTCGCCGCGTGAATGACAGCATCAGGGTTTGCAGCCAGCGCCACATTCACTTTGCAACCGAGCCCCGCTGGTTCTTTCGCCTTTGCCTGTTTCGCAATCTCGATGGCCAGCTCATAGGCAGACCCAAATCGCAGCGCACACCCTTCGACGTCAATTACCGCCAGGTCAGGCGCCGTCTCCTCCACCAAAGGTGAAAATGTGTAGGCAAAGTCCGCTAAAGACACTTCAGTCGGGATTAGCTGAACATGAATGCCGGCAAACATTGAATTTCTTTCAGGAGTTTCAAGTTAAAACGATGAACGAAGATTAGCGAAAATCAGCGAATATTGTCAAGGCTGGTCTGGTTTCATAAAAACTCAAAAAAGCGCTTGCGCCTGACCTTACGTCAGGCTTTAGGATGGTTTCTGCGGAGAGAAACGATGAAAACACCTGGCGAATCATTGTATCGGCCAAGCGAGTTTGCCGAATTGGCGGGAGTAACAGTTCGGACGTTACATCATTACGATCGAATTGGTCTGCTCAAGCCAAGTGGCTACACCGGTGCCGGCCACCGGCTGTACCGCAAATCTGATCTTGTTCGTCTGCAACAAGTCGTGACGTTGAAATTCATCGGCCTCTCCTTGAGGCAAATCAAAGACCTTCTCGATCGGAATTCGTTTGATCTGGCAACAGCACTTCGTCAGCAACGAGAGATCATTGCGGAGAAAAGCCGTCATCTGGAGCAGGCAATAAAAGCAATAGAGGCGGCACAACAGGTCATCGGGTCAAGTAAGGATCCCGATTGGGAGGCATTCAGAAAAATAATCGAGGTGATCAATATGCAAAACAATATGGATTGGACCAACCAGTATTACAGCGAAGAAGCACGTGAGAAACTGGCAGAGCGACGACAAACGATCTCACCGGATGTCATCGAGCAAGGGCAACGAGACTGGGCTACCTTAATCGGTGAAGTCGAAAAGGCCGTTGCTGAAGGCATCGAGCCGAAGAGCGAAAGGGCGCAGGCACTTGCTGCTCGGTGGAGTGAATTGATTAAAGCATTTACCGGCGGTGATTCGGCGATTCAGTCTGGTCTCAGCAAGCTCTATGCAGATCAAGCCAACTGGCCCACAACTTTTCCCAAGCCGTACAGCGATGAAGTGGGAAACTTCATCTGCACGGCAATGGCTGGAGGGGAGAAGAAGTGAACCTGCCCGGGGGTTCACTTCTTTTGTCGCTTAGTCCTGCAAAGGGTTTACGCAGTTGAACTGAATTTTTTTCACGCCTGAATGGACTGGCCTGCGACGTTCAACTTGTATTGAAGTGGCTTGCAGGAGGTTCGTATGGGTAACTAGTTCGCGCTCCTGAATTGCCAAGCGCGCAAACGAATTAGTTTTCGACGGACGCGAGAATGCATAAACTCCTTTTTCCTGAGGCGCACTTCTTCCTTCTGACAACTTAAACTTTCCAGCTTGCGACGACCACATCGAGTTTGCCTTTAACTCCAAAGTGAGCGAAGCGCACGATCGCACGCAACTCTCTTCCGCAATCACGACCAGGGCAGTAGGCGTGGGTTCCAGCGTGCGCCGGAAGCGATACCACCAGGATGAGATAATGCGTTTCGCGGAGTTTGCCGGCACGTCTCCAAGATCAAGCAGCACCAGTCCAAAGCCGCCGCCTTGTAACAAGAGATCGGTGGCTTTAAATGCGTGCTCGAGATTGTTGTCGCAGCGTATCCAAAGTAGCCGTTCACAATTTATTCCCGCGCGAGTTGCAGATTTAGGATCGAACGAATTGTTTGTATCTACCACGGCGCAAACTTCTTCATGATTCGTTGCGTGCGCGAGGGCAGAAAACATAAAGCTCGTTCGACCTGACGATGCCGATCCAAACACCTCCGTGATCGCCCCACGTGGGAGACCGCCCAAGGTAAACGAATCAATTTCCGGAATGCCGCTGGAGATTAATTCGGCCGGTCCTTTTTCATGTGGCTGAAAAGCAGAGGAGAAACGAGAGGCAATTGCAGATTCGATCTCGGCTTTTGAGAATGCGGCTCTCATGATTTAGTGGACAGACTGTCCTACTTATTACTTGACGCTTCGCTGTATCTTCGATAATATTCGCTTGATTTTCGGCATGTGGCGAAAATAGCACGCTGTCTAATTTGAAGCAAGACTTTTTGTGGGGGTTTTTGAGATGCCCGTAACCGCACGGCAGAAGCAGGTCTATGAGTTTATCCGCCGTTACCTGGAAACCAATAATCAACCGCCGACGATCGCGGAAATTGGCGAGCACTTCCAGATGACTTCATCGGCGAGCGTCCATAGCATCCTGTCAGCTCTTGAGCGCGAGGGACTCATCAAGCGCATTCCTAATGTTAGCCGCGGGATTGAACTGGTCAAACCTGACACGGCGGAGAGTGGTGACGAATTTGAAGTTCCCTTGTTGGGACTGGTCGCAGCGGGCCAACCAATCGAAGCGATCCTCGCTCACGAAACCGTGGCTGCTCCGAAAAGCATGATCGGCCGCGGTCGCATGTTTGCCCTCCGCGTGCGCGGCGATTCAATGATTGAAGAGAACATTCAGGACAACGACATCATTATCGTGTCGTCACAACAGACGGCAGAGAATGGGCAGATGGTAGTGGCGTTGATCGACGGGAATTATGCGACGGTGAAGAAGTTTTATCGTGAACCAGACTTCATTCGCCTCGAGCCGGCGAATCCGCAGTTCAAACCGATCTTTATCAAGACCCCGGAGCGCATTCAGATCCAGGGTGTCGTTCGTGGACTCATTCGCAACTATCAAACGTCTGCCTAAGATTTTAGATTTGAGATCGATCGTCCACTCCGCCATGATCCAGATGCCAACCGCTGCACGAGACACTGACGACCTAAGGAGCAACCTGGCGAACGTGAAGCTCTGTGCGTTTGCGTTGACTGATTGCGTCGTCCACATCGAATCGCCGGCAGCAAAATATCTGCGCGCTGTGCATCGGACTGCTCTGGAGTTGGCAATACCAAATCTGTTTGGCGTGGAGCTTGGCGGCTACTGGCTAAAGCCGGATCAGGTTGAGCAATTGCGGAAACTACCGGACTGCTATCCAACGAATGAAATCGAGTTTGTGAGACGCGCGGTTGACGCTTACCTGCTGGCCCAGACTGAAGAAATCTCGGGTTCTGCATGGGGTCTTGTATCTCGCGAGAATGTCGACTAAGACAAATTATTCGCTATCAAGCTTTCATGAAGTTACAATCCCCACACTAGATGGCAAAGAACTCCCACATTGAATGGACGCACCACACATTTAATCCCTGGTGGGGTTGCAAGAAGGTCTCGCCAGCATGCGACAATTGTTATGCGGAGTTATGGGCGAAGCGGATGGGTCACCAACTTTGGGGCACAGATGCGCCGCGGCGATTCTTCGGAGAGGCGCATTGGCGAGAGCCTCTTCGATGGAATGAAGAAGCCGGAATCACCGGTCATCGCGAAAGAGTCTTTTGCGCGAGCATGGCTGATGTTTTCGAACGCCGTGCCGACTTGAATGGCGAACGAGCGCGACTCTGGCAACTAATCGAGGACACGCCGAATCTTGATTGGCTTCTTCTGACAAAGCGTCCGCAGAACATCGAAAGACTTGTCCCTTGGCGAAAGGTTTGGCCTAGAAACGTATGGCTGGGTACGAGTGTCGAGAATCAAACACTAGCTGAGAAGCGGCTGCCTTTCCTTTTGAAGAACCCTGCCGCCGTGCGCTTTCTGTCTTGCGAACCATTGCTAGGCCCACTCAATCTACAGACTTGGTTTGAGAAGAAAGGGCTTCATCCAATTGATTGGATCATTGCAGGCGGCGAGAGTGGTGGACATTCTCGTCCAATGCATCCTGATTGGGTAGTGGGTCTTTTGAATCAGTGCGAAGAGTTCAATGTGCCATTTCATTTCAAGCAATGGGGCAATTGGGTGCCTGCGGGACGTCCTAATGAAACCACAAAGCTTCAACTGCTGAGTTTCGCAAACGAGC
>JANLYZ010000463.1:0-1739 GCA_031365905.1 Chloracidobacterium sp.
GCCGCACTCGGCGGGCGCGGGCGCGTGATCATCTCCACCGGCACCAAGAATCTTCAGGAACAGTTGATGGAGAAAGACATTCCCTTTCTCCAGCGCATTCTGCCGTCGAGTTTCAAAGCCGCATACATGAAGGGTCGGAACAACTACGCTTGTCTGACACGACTCGGGCGTGCGGAAAGTTCGCCGGTGCTTGAAGGACTTGATGAGATCGACTACTTCGAGGAAGTAACGCACTGGGCGAAGAGTTCCGAAACCGGCGATCGCGCGGAACTTTCAAACTTGCCGGAGTCACTTTCGTTCTGGCGTCACATCGATGCACGTTCGGAAACCTGTCTTGGCCAGCAGTGTCTCGACTTCGACGCCTGCTTCATCACGCGCATGCGCCAACGCGCGCTCGATGCGGACATCGTCGTCGTTAATCATCACCTGTTCTTTGCCGACCTGGCGCTGCGCAACAGCATGTACGGCAGCGTCCTGCCAGACTACACCGCGGTGATTCTCGATGAAGCGCACTTGATCGAAGATGTCGCCTCAGAATATTTCGGCACGCAAATTTCTAACTATCAGATCGACGATTTGATTCGCGACGTTGGCGCTGTGCCTTATGAAGACGCGGAAGCTGACCGCGAGATAACGAAGACTTCGTCGCGCGTGATGCGTTTTGCGGCGGACTTCTGGATGGGTTTTCGCGAAGGTCGTGGCGAAGAAGGACGCTACCCAATAATTCCCGGCAGCTTCGCAGTTAGAAACAGAGAAGGCGATTTAGAACCAACGCCGCTCGGCGATCTTTACGTCGCCCTCGATGGTGCGCTTGGCCGGTTGGAAACAACGCTCGACGCGCTCAAGGAGAAGCCCGCAGAAATCGAAAACCTCGTCAGGAGAATTCGGCAAACCAAGTTTGACTTGCAGTTCATCGTTACTGGAGCAGACAAGAAGTTTGTTTACTGGACGGAGCGTCGCGGTCGTGGCTTTTTTCTGCGGGCGTCGCCGATTGATGTCTCGGGCCTTCTGGAAGATAAGCTGTTTGAGAAAGTCGATACAGTTGTGCTGACGTCCGCCACGCTCTCGAGTGCCGGCAACTTTTCTTTTATTCGCGAGCGGCTGGGTTTGAGTTCGGCGAGTGATTTAATCGCTGAATCAACTTTCGACTATCAAACTCAGGCGCTCTTATACCTGCCCGCGAAAATGCCCGATCCCCGTTCGCGTGAATGGGCGGAAGCAGCGGCAGCAGAGGTGGTGAAGATTGTGAACGCAACTGAGGGGCGCGCCTTTGTATTGTCTACCAGCCTCGCCGGGATGCAGTCGCTTTACGATCTCGCGATGCCGGAGATTGAGTATCCTTGTTTTATTCAAGGCAGTGCGTCGAAAGGAAGATTGCTGGAGCGGTTCCGGCAAACGCCGAATGCGGTCTTGTTTGCCACCTCGAGTTTTTGGCAGGGAGTGGACGTGCGCGGCGAACAGTTGTCGTGCGTGATAATCGACAAACTGCCGTTCGCTGTGCCTACGGATCCGATCGTGGCCGCGCGGCAACGTTACATTGAAGACGAAGGCGGCTCGAGTTTTTTTGAATACAGCGTGCCGCAGGCGATCATCAGTTTGAAGCAGGGACTGGGACGGTTGATTCGCAGCACGACCGATCGCGGCGTGCTCGCCGTTCTCGATCCGCGGCTGACAACCAAGAGCTACGGGCGCTTGTTTTTGAAGAGTTTGCCGCAGTGTCGCGTGACATCAGACATTGC
>JANLYZ010000042.1:0-3969 GCA_031365905.1 Chloracidobacterium sp.
GCCGACGTTCGCATTGCCGCCATTAGTACCCTCAACGCTCCATTGCACACTCTGGTCGAGCGTTGCCGGTAGAACCTCGGCTGTGAATTGAACACTCTCGCCAAAACGCAGGGAGGCTGATGAAGGAGTGATTCTTAGACCAGCGATAGTGAAGGGCGTGGCGGTCGAAACTGAACCGGTTGGAGTGGTGATTGTAACCAGCCCGGTTGTCGCCGCTTGCGGTACTGTTGCCACAACCCTCGAAGCAGTTACGCTAACGATCGTCGCGGAAGCTCCGTTAAAGGAAACATTCGTAACTCCACCGCCGAAACCGGTGCCGGTAAACACGACCTGATCTCCAGGCAATCCTTCATGCGGTGAGAAGCTCAGGATGGAGAGCGAATCCGCCGCCAGCCGCCGAATTGCTGTGATGTTGCCCGCGGCGTCGTATTCATAAATAACTGCCTCGCCGTTGGGAGCAATCACGGCATGCAGCCGGCCGTTGTCGTCGTAGACGTAGGTAGTTGTGCCGCCTTGCTGTGCGTTGGCAGACAATAGCGATGCGGTAAAAACAATTACGAGCAGAAGTGTCGCAAAACTGCGGAGGATTGTTTTTCTCACGTTGTGTTCTGCCTCTCGGTATTCGTTCGCTTCACGACTTGGGACTAGACGAATCGGGTCTACCAGCGAGATCGGTATTTACTTCTCAGGTGCGGCAAGCAACCCGCTCAAAACTGGACGGAGCGGCGAATCTCCGTCATGCGTGTGGGCCAGAACCCGCTCATCCGCCCACTGCGGATGAGCCGCGAAGAAGCGCGTTGCGATCGTGCTGGCCAGCGGATCGTCTCGCCACTGTAAAAAGAGGAACCGGGCATAGTTCGCTTTCTCTGTCTCTCCTTCGCTTTGATAGATTGGCGAGAGAAACTGGTAAGCGCCGAAATCTGTCGGATCAACCGCGATGACTGCCTCAAAAGCCTGGCGGGCCTCTGCAATGCGACCGAGGACATAGAGTGTCTGGCCCAATTGTCGCGCCACTTCACGATCGCGCGGATATTCCTGCGCCAGCTTGGCCAGTTCGACAACTGCCTCTGCTGGCTTCTTCTGGCTTCGCAGCACCAGCGCATGGAAATACCTTGCCCGGGCGTTAGTCGGATCAAGCTTCAAGGCTGTATCAAGAAGTTCGGCGGCTTTGAATAGCTGATTTAGATCCAAACCAAACCGCTCCGTTCTCATTTCGGCAACAGCCCTGCTGACTAACGGGTTGAGGTCCTGCGGATTGAGTTCACTTGCACGGCGAAACGCTTCCGCCGCTGGCCCATACTGAGCTTGTTCCAGGAGCGCGATGCCGTAATCATTCCAGCGCCGCGCTTGCAGCTCCCGGCTCGCGGGATCTTTTGCGTCCAGTTTCCTTCTCGCCGGCGACGTTCCGGTTGCGACCGGCACAATCCTCAGTTCGCTTTCCGCCATCCGGACAATCGGGATGGTTAACTTTCTCCGCTGCTGCTTCAGGACGTAATTCGTATACTCCTGCGTGAAACGTCGATAGTTGACAGTTGCCTTGAGTGTGATCGCGCCCGCCCCGGTCGTTTTCAAATTCGCGGGTAAACGAAAACGAAAACGAGCGATGTCCGAGCGACCGGCCGGAATTGCATTGTTGTAACCTACGACATTAGTAAGCCAGATTTGATGTCGAGTAATTGGCCGGGAGTCTTCATCAAGAAGGATAGCTTTATAGACATGCGCACTTTCGTCGAGCATCGCATCCGGCTTGAGAAAACCGCTGTGCATGAGCACCTTGCCCTGATCGTCAACGGCCTCAAACGCCACCCAGATTTCGTAAAGATCGCGCACTTCAGGCGCGAATGAATGGGCCGCTTTCCGATTGGCGACAACCACTTCCGCGGTGACTTCCTCTCCCGGCGTTAACGCAAGCTGGCTGCCACTTGCCAATTCCTGAAACGTCTCGCCGGTAGATTCGCGCTTCAAAGCGAAGATGTCGGCATTGATTACTTTTGAACTGAGGAACTCCTCAATCCGCTCTACCTGTTTCGTTTGTCCGTAAAAGAGTGGGGCCGCAGTGTTAGCCCCAAGCCACTGATGCGAAGCAATCACCCCGTTCTTTGCCGCCCGATCATGAAGGCTTTCAATTTTCGGCATGTGGCAGCCACGGCAGTCCACCCGTTCCTCGGTTCGATAGTAAGGAGCCACGGCCTCGTGGGACGCGCCCGATTGTTGCCATTCATCGTAGGCAGAAAAACCGCGAATGTGTTTGTAGCCGTTGAGTTCCGCGGGAGCATCGACTTTGTGACAGGTGGCACAGAATTCCGGTTGTCGCAGCAGCGGTCGCATGACGGCGCGCTTGTGACCGGGAACGTCTGCAAGAATTTGCTCGTCAGTAAAGTTACCGAAGATCGGCGTGCCATCTTCCTTGGCCAGCAGAGCCGGGCGCCGAATGGTGAAACTGCCGGTGCCGTCCAAACGCGCCCCGGTAATGGAATGGCAGACTGTGCAGGTCACGCCTTCGTCATCAAGCGGTGTAAAAGGCGCTTGCTGCCGAAGAGCGTCTTTTGTGAGGGCGCCGGAAAACAACGCTACCGGCGTGTGACAACTCTCGCAATGTCGCGTGAACTCAATGCCTCTTGTGCGCAATAGAATGTCTACGCTTTCACGATAGAAAGGCTCGCGCGCGGCATTGCGATGTAGAGATTCAGACCAAGCGGCGTGCGTATCCTGGTGGCAACCGACGCAGCGCTTGGCAGAAAAGAATTGCTCGACTGGGATCAGCCCGCCATCCTCTGTGCGCGCATTCGAAGGACTGAACGCTTCCTTCGGCGGGGGCGGAGTTGGACGTCCCTTTCGCCCATCGCCCGACGCACGTGTGATCCAGCCCGCGAAACAAAGCGCCGCGAGAATCAGAACGAGGAATCGAGCCTGTAAGTTAGGCCGCTGGGACATATCCGTACCAGGGTTTTTTGTAAAACGCTTTGCCGGGCCGGATTTTCAGAGTTGGAAAATCCTCGCTCGCGAGCAACGCGGAAGACTGTCGCAGGTTTGTGGATAAAACTTAGACCACGACGTTCATCGCTATTTAGACATACATTCGGGGAGTAGACCGGATGGCCTTGCTATCAAGCGGAATGTCTAAATCAATGAATGTTCGAGATTAGCTACGGAAATGAGGTTTTTCCCCAAAAACCTGTGAGAGGAAAACTCCATGTCGGCTAACGAGCCGCACCATATACACGTGAAGAAGGCTTGTCAAGTTTTTTGTTCTCTCCGCAAATGTGACCCAACGCACATTCAGCCACCTAACCTTCGGCGTCAAGCGAGAATCTAATTTCGGAGCAACAACCACGCTCGGCGTTGATCACTTTTTGAAAGCGCGAACGTAAGCGAGAAGAGATATGATTTGTTCCTTGCTGAACTTCTTGCCGAAGGGAGGCATCTGGCCACGACCGTATATCATGGAATTAACGAGCCGCTTGTCATCAACTCGTTTTTGCCATTCTGAATCGGTGAAGTCCGCCGCGCCCACAATCTCACTGAAGGCAGTTTCACCGACGCCGTCTGCTCCATGGCACTTAACACAGTTTTGTTTGAACAATTTCTTAGCTTCTTTGGCTTTGGCGCTCGTCATTCGCGCGGGCTTATCAGCGTTTGGAGAAGTTTGACCCATAACGATCAGGCCGATGCCGAGCAATAAGAGAAGAGCTAACAGGAGTGCCATGAGTTGCCGGAAGATCATGAGATGGATTCTGGCAAACTTTGATGATTATTTACAACTAGACTCCAGTACCAACATCTAGCGGCTTCTCAGAGTTGACCTGTTCTCGCCGCTGTTCGACTCTCAACGAGCGCACCACCGTCTGAGTGGGACAACTGTGTGACAACATAATCGCCGCTTATGAAACTCATTGCGTCCTAATAAACCTAAGCCTCACCAACCAAGCTGAAACTGCGTCAGTAAAACTAAATCGCCGAATCAGCTTG
>JANLYZ010000328.1:0-2928 GCA_031365905.1 Chloracidobacterium sp.
GCGCGGTCCTGGGCGATGAAACCGGTAATGATGCCTGTCAAAGTGTCGCCGGCTCCGGCAGTGCCTAGTCCGGCATTGCCCGTCGGGATGATGAACACCCGGCCATCCGGCGCTGCAATTAACGATCGCGCGCCTTTGAGAACCAGAATCAATTTGTGTTTAGTCGCAAAATCTCGAGCAGTAGCAACGCGATCGTTGAGCACGGATTTCTCCTTTGTGCCAAGCAAGCGAAGCATCTCGCCGGCATGTGGCGTCAGGATCAGCGGCGCCTGTTCTGATCCTTGAAGCTCCGAGGGCCAGCCATTTCCCGAATAGGCGGCTAGACAGTTAAGCGCGTCCGCATCGATCACTACCGGCACCGTTCGTTGCTTCACGAGGGAAAACACAAAGCGTCGAGTGCGTTCGTCGTCCGCAGACAGTCCCGGTCCCACCGCAATGACGTCAACCCTCGCAGCTAACTTCATCACATGATCGATTGCGTCGTCGCTGACCGCGCCGCGATCAGTTTCAGCCAGTGCAGTCGTCATCACTTCGGGCATCGCGCTCGCGGCCACTGCTGCTTGCGCCGAAGCCGGTGTAGCGATGGTTACGAGTCCCGCCCCTGATCGCATGGCCGCGTTGCCACAGAGGACAGCAGCGCCGGCATATCCTCGTGAGCCGGCAATCACGAGCGCGTGACCGTGCGTGTTCTTGAACGATTCGGGCGTGTAACGCGTGCTCGTTAGCCACTGGCGCGCGTCGTTCTCTTCGATGACGAAAAGCTGTGGCTTAGCGTCCCCAACAAGAGTTGCGGGCGAGCCGATATTTGCGACCACCAGTCTGCCGTTCAGATGTGAAGCCGGCGGCAGAACATTAGCGGGCTTCGGAGCAGTGAACGTGATGGTTAAATCACTCGCAACCGCGTCGCCGATCGGTTGAGCCGAATCGGCGTTGAGACCGGACGGAACATCGATGGAAACGATCAAAGGCCGCGCTGTTTCCAGTCGCTCGCGAGCAGCGCGGATCGCGCGCAAGTGTTCGACAACCTGTAAGAGAATTCCCTCGAGCGGGCGCTTGAGTCCCGTTCCAAAAAGAGCATCGACAACCAGGTCGCATGCCTGACTTATCAACGTCAGATTACCCAGAGTCTCGGCGTTATCACACTCGACAAAACTCAAAGCCCCTTCAGTTTGATTGAAGACAGCGCTTGAGGCGACGTTGATCTGCGCCTGCTCGCGAACAATCTCGAAATTAGCCCGCGCGTCATCCTTGGTTTGATCGACATGTCCAAACAAGACGACGTCTGTGTTGACACCCGCGCGCTTGAGTTTCAGAGCCAGAGCCGCGCCGTCGCCGCCGTTGTTGCCGGGGCCGCAAAGCAGCAGAGCCTTTTTGCCCGCCAGATCGCCGTCGAAATAGTTGGCGATGGCCTGAAAGCAAGCCTCTGCTGCGGCCTGCATTAGTGAAAGAGAAGTAATTTGATAGTCGCGGGTGGTGAGACGATCTATTTCCCGCATCTGCTCTGCTGAGATAACTGGCTGCACATTTGGATGATAAGGATGGGCCGTTGCCTGGTCAATCAGATAACTGGAGCGCAGCGAGGGGAGGTAGCGTTTCAGGAATTACTGGAAGCTCATTCCAAAAAAAAGGCGGCCCGGGGCCGCCCCCGCTTTGCCGCTGCACCAACCGGTCCGTTTTTCCAGGATAACCAACTAAAGAATCAATGTCCGCGAAGCTCCAGAAAAATCTTTCGCCAAAAAGCCCGGGGAGGATTGACCTTGCCCGGGCTTCTCACGAAGGGAACAGCGGGTGGAGCCTATTCAGATTTAGCGGCGTTTCGGCGCTTGCGAATGGCGCCGGCGAATCCCGCCAGACCTGTACCCAGGAGAATCATCGTAGTGGGTTCGGGCGTCGCTTGGGGCCCATTACAATTCGGACAGAAGAAGAAGCTCTCGTGACCGCCCTGAGCATTATCAACGCTCGCTGAGAGACCTAAACGAAGATTGGGATTAGCCGCAATTGCTGCAGACAGAGCTGCGGCTGCATCGCTGTTGAGGGCAAACGTAAAGTCTGACTTGCCGGTGCCATTGCCGTTCAGAGTGGCTTCACGCAGAGTCAGGGCATCAGCAAGATGGGCGCTGAAAACTGCTGTGCCGGATTGGTCATAAGCCGTCAGAACCAGGGTATTCAACACAACTGCCCCGACGGGACCACCATTGCCGCCACCGCGGTTCGGCTCGTTAATGTTCATGTTGATGCAGAGGTTGCCGTTGACCAGGTTCAGGTCGGTCACTGAATAGGTTTGGTTGTTTGACCCGCCCACGATTTGATTGCCGATGACGACATCGCCGCGACGATTTGCGTGGGGATCATTGGGACTGTAGGCCACAGACCCGGACGCGTTGATCGAAGAGCCATGACTTTGTATTACGAGTACGGTGTTAACTGTTCCGAGACCGGCCGGCTGGATTACCCGAGGGGCAACCGGAACAATCAGGAAGTCGTCAGCTCGCGCTTCAGTGCCAACCAAACAAAGCGTAAATAGCGCCCCCAAAGTCAGGATTGCCTTGCTAAGAAACTTGTTCATCTTGCTTCATCCCCCGAAATCATAGGTTGTAGACGTTTGCGCGGCCGGTCACAGTGCGCCGGCATCGCGAAGGATTGATTTCCTTAGCTAGGAAAAGGGACAATAAGCTGGGGTTTCCATCCGGATATGGAATTTTCGGGAAAGGTGCTCCGGCGGCGAAGCTAGTTCCCAAATTTTAAGACTCGAAGGATCCTGGCAATAACCGAGCGGGATTCAGATAACTCCAGAAAGTAAGCAACCGCAAAATACGCCACGCCATAGCCACCCAGAACCACCGCCGCCAACGGAATTGGGTGCAAGTCGCCGAGCAACAATTTGAATGTCCAGCCGACATCGGCGGCCAGCAGGGCCGCAATCCAGAG
>JANLYZ010000139.1:0-5766 GCA_031365905.1 Chloracidobacterium sp.
ACCGTCTTAGCAAACAAAAAGAGAACCTCATGAAATCACGAAGCTATTTCTATTGTGGCTGGACCACGACCCTAAACATTTTCCTGCACGCCCTTTCCCTCGGTAAGTATCTCTGGCTCGAGGGCAGGGTTAGCGGCGGCTTTTTTCACAACTGGGCGCACCGGTTCCGCTATCGCCCGCAGAAGTATGCGCTGCCGAAAACGGAACAGGAGATCATAGATATCATCCGGCAGTCATCGAGCGTCCGCCTTTTCGGCGCCGGGCATTCCTTCAATGCCGGCGTTGAGTCCGATTTTGCGCTGGTTTCGCTGGACAACTACACAGGGATCATCAGCGAGGACTTGCCAAACATGAGGATGACGGTTCGCGCCGGGACGCGTATGCGCGATGTGATCCAGCTCCTCCTCGATCGCGGGCTCGCGTTCAAGGCGCTTCCGTCTCACACGGCGCAGAGCATCGGCGGAATACTGGCTACTGACGTTCACGGTACCGGCAAGGATTGGGGTTGGGTCAGCGAGATGGTGGTGAGCCTGAAAGTTATCGATGGCAAGGGCGACGCGCATCTCTGCAAACCGGAAGACGACCTATTCAGAGTTGCGATTGGCGGCATCGGCGCGGTTGGGATCATAACGGAGGTGACAGTCCAGGCGAGAGATCGATTCAACATGGAGCAGACCTGCGTGATGGCCGATCTCCAATACGTGGAAGACAACATCGAGAAAGTCATCGAAGAGAATGATCACATGAGTCTCTACATCTTTCCGTTCACCGATGAATGCCAGATCAACAAGTGGAACCACACGGAAAAAGTTAAGTCTACCCTCGGCCCGTTGCGGGAGTTCATTAATATTTCACTGGATGCTCTGGTTTCCGCGTGGTTCGGCAACTTCATGGCTTATGCCGGCAAGCTGAATAAATGGTCGCGCCTGGCATACCGCTTCAAGCAGACCACCGACCTGGTACTCGAGAGCGCCGAGGCCTATAGCCGGACTATCTATCACTTGCACCAGGAGCAGGAGTTTACGGTGCCTTTCGAGGATGGCATCAAGATGTGCAAACTTTTTCTGTCGAAGTTTGAGGAGATGTATCTGGCGAATCCGGGACAACTGCCCTACACGCTCCTCGAGGTCCGCTTCACACCCGCGAATCATGAACTCGCGATGATTGGCCCCGGGCGCGATCGCCGTTCCTGTTGGATCGACCTGATCTGTAATGACTCTCACGGCTTTGAAAGATACTACGCCGTCGCTGAGCAGATGATCCGGGAGATCGGCGCGCGGCCGCATCTCGGGAAGTTCTGCGAGACGCTGGACAAGTCGCACTTGCAAAATATTTACGGGAAGCACTTCGAGCGGTTTCTCGAATTAAGAAACGCACATGATCCGGAGAGGAAGTTTATCAATCCTTTTACCCGGCGTCTTTTCGGGGATTAGGCTACTGAGATTATGAAGAAGAGGAGAAGAAAGTCATGAATCCAAGTTCAGACTGCGTCAAGCTCATTCATGAATTCGAAGGCTGTGAAAAGAGGCGGGCCGATGGAAGGTTCGATGCCTATCCCGACCCGGGGAGTGGCGGCGATCCCTGGACAATTGGCTGGGGCACCACCGGACCAGACGTCCAGCGAGGCGTCATCTGGACGCAGCAAGAGTGTGACGACCGTTTCGCCCAGGACCTCAATAGGTTTGCTGGGAGTGTCGCCAATGTGATTGGCGTCGCGGCAACCACGCAGCATCAATTCGACGCGCTGGTCAGCTTTGCTTACAACGTCGGAATCGGAAACCTCAAGAGCAGCACTCTGCTCAAGAAGCATAAGGCGGGCGACTTTGCCGGAGCTGCGAATGAGTTTGGGCGTTGGAATAAGGCGTCCGGAAAAGTGATGAAGGGCCTAACCAGGCGGCGGGCAGCGGAAGCAGCGCTCTACCAGACTTAAAGCGCGCTTTACTGCACTCTCAGGCCCGCGAGCAGCTTCTCGTGAATGCCGCCGAAGCCGCCGTTGGACATGATCGCAACTACATCGCCTGCGCGCAGTTGGGGTAACAGATGCTCAATGATCGCGGCGGCATCAGGCAGGGCAACCGCAGGTTTGTCTGGTTGAGATATGTCCGCGATTAATTTGCTGGTGTCGAGCGACTCGCCTTTCTCCGAAACCTTCCCGCTATCAAAGACGTTGGCAATAACCACGTAATCAGCCGCGGCGAAAGCACTGGCGTAGTCGTCCTGAAACACGGCCAGGCGCGACGACCACGAGCGCGGTTCAAAGACTGCGATCAGCCGACGTTGTTCATAACGATTGCGCAAGCCACGGAGCGTTTCGCGCACGGCGGTTGGATGATGTGCGAAGTCGTCTATGACAATGACGCCGCGCTCCTCGCCGCGGACTTCAGCGCGGCGGCGCACGTTCTTGAACGAACGCAGCGCGCCCCGGATAACGTCGCGGCTCAAGCCCCACGCATCGGCGGCAATGATCACAGCCAGACAGTTCAGCAGATTGAAGTCGCCGATGAGCGGTGTTTCAAACTTACCCCACGGCTGGCCTTCGCGCGTGACGCTAAACTTGCTTAACTCTCCCGAAAAATCAATTTCAGTCAGTCGCCACTTCGCCGCTTCGCTCGTGCCAAAGGTTTCAAGTTGCGTAAAGAGGCGCTGTCCCATGACGGCGACTACGTCACGCACTTGCTCGCTGTCCCAGCCAACAATCAGTTTGCCGTTGCCGGGAACTAAATTCATAAATCTACGAAACGCAAGTTTGACGGCGGCCAAGTCGTTATAGATATCGGCGTGGTCAAACTCGATGTTGTTTACGATCCCGATCTCCGGCAGGTAGTGCATAAACTTCGGGCTCTTGTCGAAATAGGCCGTATCGTATTCGTCGCCTTCGATGATGAAGTAGTCGCTCGTAGTCACGCGAAAACTCGCGCCGAAATTTTGGGCAACGCCGCCAATCAGGAATGTTGGATCGAGTCCGCCCTGATCCATTACCCAGGCAGCGATGCTTGTCGTTGTTGTCTTACCGTGGGTGCCGGCAACGACGAGCGAACGGCGGCCGCGAATGAATTCTTCTTTGACGACTTCTGCCTGCGATCGGTAAAGCAACTTGCGCTCGAGCGTCGCCTCAACTTCGGCGTTGCCGCGCGGAATCGCGTTGCCAACGATCACGCAATCAGGCGCGGAATCGAGATGTTCGGCCCGGTAACCTTGCTTCACTTCAATGCCCAGAGAGGCAAGCATCGTAGACATCGGCGGGTAAACATTCTCGTCCGAGCCGGTGACCTGATGCCCGCTCGCTTGCAGCATTCCAGCCAGCGCAGCCATCGCCGTCCCGCAGATTCCAATCAGGTGATAGTGCATAAACGATCTCTGAGTGAATAAAAGCAATCGAAAGACAAGCTAAAGCTTGGACTCTGAACTACCCGCCTCGTGCGAACCTGGCCCACCGCGGAGCAACTGTCGAACGCAGCCCCAAAAGTTTCGGCCGATAAGGCCCTCTGGATAGACGCGCAGCGCTTGCAGCAGATGCTGCCTAGCGCCGGCGCGGTCACCGCCGCGGCTCGCCTCGTACGACTCTCTCAGGAGACGTGTAGCTGCGCACCAACGTCTGTCGCTGCCACTTAGTTTGGGTTCATAGATCTCGGCAATCTGATCAAACTCGCGATCAAATAGATCGCCCTCCGCCACGGTCTTGCTGCTTGCGTGCAGCCGGTAGGCCGCCAGGGTTCGCGGCAAATGATCGCATTTGTTACCGGCCAGCAACAGTCGCACGTAGAGCTCATGATCGAAGCAGTAGCGCCAGCGTTCGTCAAACCCTCCGCCGAGCAAACTGCGCTTCCAAAACATTCCCGGCTGCGGCGCTGTGTAGGCCCAGGCGAGCGCGTGTGCCGCAGACTTCGGCACCTCAGCCGAGATGATTTGTGTTTCGCGTTGCTCGCCAAACATGCGCGTGTCGCCACACAGCCATTCGCATTCGGGGTGTTGCTCGAAATAGGAAACGACGGCCGCAAAAGTGCCAGGCTCGTACAAGTCGTCGCTATTTAAATAAGCTACTATATCGCCGGTAGCCTCTGCCAATCCTTTGTTCAGCGCGTGCGCCTGGCCGCGGTCCTTTTCACTAACCCAATACGAAATGCGGTCCGCATATTTGCGAATCACCGCTACACTTTCGTCCGAGCTGCCGCCATCGACAATGATCAACTCCAGCCGTTCGTAGTCTTGATCGAGGATCGAACGAATCGTCTCTTCCAAATATTGCGCCTGATTGTAGGAGGGGGTGATGACTGAGATTTTTGGTAGCGCCACGCGACTAAGCCTCACAAGAAAGGCCGGGCAGCCAGCTGGGGCTCGGCGACCGTTTGCGCTTCATACCAATCAATCGTGCGACGCAATCCTTCTTCGAAAGGCACGCGCGCCTCGAAACCAAATTTCTCGCGAGCTCGCGTCACGTCGAGGCGGCGGCGCGGTTGGCCGTCAGGTTTATCGTGCTGCCAGCGAATCTCGCCTTCAAAACGCGTGAGTCGCGCGATCGTTTGCAGCAGTTCCGAGATTTTGATCTCGCTGCCGGTTCCAATATTCACCGGCTCGCTTTCGTTATAAAGAGCCGCCGCTTGCAACACCGCGTCAGCACAATCCTCAACGTAGAGAAACTCACGCGACGCGTTTCCTGTCCCCCAGGCTTCGATGAAACTCGCGCCGCTCTTTCGTGCCTCAACACACTTGCGGATGAGCGCGGGAATGACGTGGGAGCTCTCCGGATCGAAATTGTCGCCCGGGCCGTAGAGATTTGCTGGCAACAGGAAGATCGAGTTGTAACCATACTGCTCGCGATACCCTTGGGACTGCACCAGCATCATCTTTTTCGCGAGTCCATAAGGAGCGTTTGTTTCTTCCGGGTAACCATTCCAAAGATCGTCTTCGCTGAAAGGAGTCGTTGTGAATTTCGGATAAGCGCAAACTGTTCCCAGCGCCACAAATTTCTTTACACCACGCAACCGTGCCTGTTCGATAAGCTGCACACCCATCATCAGGTTTTCGTAGAAAAACTTGCCGGGGTTTTTTTGGTTGGCGCCGATGCCACCGACCACTGCCGCCAAATGGATGACTAGATCCGGCTGGGTTTCGTCGAGGAGCCGTTTGATGTCCACGGCCTCGACGAGATTGTACTCGGCGCGGCGCGGTACGAAGACCGCGACATCTTTATTGGCCTGCAAACGGTCTACGATGAAGCGCCCAAGAAAACCGGCACCGCCAGTTACCACTACGCGTTGATAAGGAAAGTTTTCAGTCAACTCTTTTCAACCCCTTGGACTACGATCCATTACGCACCACCGAGAGACCCCGCGGCGCATCGGCCGCAACCAAACGAACTGCTGGACGAAAGCATCCAACCAGCCTGCGCAGCTGGCGGACAGAATGATAGCCCCAGGCGCTGGCGCAGCCGAGCCTGGGGAGCCGAGTCAGGAATGAATCGAGCCCACGCCAGTGGGCGACAGACGAGCTGGAAAAAATTGCTCTGGATTGACAAAATGAACTCGGCATAGCTCCTTGACTAAACTATCTGTCGCCAGCTTCGCAGGCTCAGTTCTGTCTTTGCGTTTGCAACCCCAGGCTCGGCTGCGCCAGCGCCTGGGGCTAACACTCTGTCCGCCAGCTTCGCAGGCTGGTAGCTTGCTTCGTTCAACCTAGTTCCGTCTTATCCGGCAAAAACTTCATGAGAAAACAAGAACCTGCGGATTTGTTCCACAGAGGACACGAAGGTTGCACAGAGAAACGCTC
>JANLYZ010000154.1:0-4389 GCA_031365905.1 Chloracidobacterium sp.
AGGATCGTGTGTGTAGTTTGCAGCACCGTGTCCGGATTAAGTGAAATGGAAGAGATTCCTTTCTCAACCAAAAACTGCGCAAACTCAGGATAGTCAGAAGGGGCCTGGCCGCAGATGCCGATCTTCTTGCCGGCGCGTTGAGCCGCTTCAATTGCGAGCGTCACCATGCGTTCAACCGCGCCGTCGCGCTCGTCAAAGAGATGGGCCACCATTTCCGAGTCACGATCGAGACCGAGGGTTAGTTGAGTCAAATCGTTTGAGCCAATCGAATAACCATCAAACACGCGCAGGAATTCGTCGGCATAAATTACGTTTGCCGGCAGTTCACACATCGCGTAAATTTCCAGTTCGGATTCGCCTTGCTTTAAGCCAAACTCAGCCATCAGGTTAACCACGCGTTCAGCTTCGACCACGGTGCGACAGAAGGGAATCATTGCTTTCACGTTGACGAGGCCCATCTCGTCGCGCACTCGTCGCATCGCCAGGCACTCCAATTCAAATCCCTCACGATAACGATCGTCGTAATAACGCGAGGCGCCGCGAAAGCCGAGCATCGGGTTTTCCTCCTTGGGCTCAAACTCCTGACCGCCGATGAGCATCGCATACTCGTTTGACTTGAAGTCAGACATCCTGACGATAACGGGCTTGGGAAAAAAGGCCGCAGCAATGCGCGCTATCCCTTCGGACAGACGACGGACAAAAAAGTCGCGCGGATCTTCTTCGCCGAGGCGGCGCTCGATTTCCTTTGCTACTTCCGGATTCTCCAGATGCGGATAACGCACCAGGGCCATTGGGTGAATGCCGATGTGATTGTTGATGATGAATTCGAGCCGCGCGAGTCCCACGCCATCGTTAGGCAGCGAAGCAACTGCAAACGCATGATCGGGATCGCCGACGTTCATCATCACTTGCGTGCGCGGCCGCTGCTCGTCGCCAACCACTCTCCGGTCGGTCGCAAATTCGATTAAGCCTTCGTAAATATTTCCGTGCGCTCCTTCCGAACACGAGACGGTAACGTCGGCGCCACTCTGCAAAACCTTAGTTGCGTTGCCGGTGCCGACAATGCAGGGAAGCCCAAGTTCGCGGCTGATGATCGCGCTATGACACGTGCGGCCGCCGCGGTCGGTAACAATGGCCGCGGCCCGCTTCATGATTGGTTCCCAGGCAGGGTCAGTCATTGACGTTACCAACACGTCGCCGGCCTTGAACTCATTTAGGTGGTCGGGATCGGCAAGCACGTGCACGCGGCCGTGGCTAATCTTCTCGCCGACGGCGATGCCGGTAACGAGCGGCGTTCCATGATCGCCGGTGAGACGGTAAGTTTCGATATAGTTTTCGCGATTGGTTGCGTGCACAGTCTCGGGACGAGCTTGCAGGATAAATAGTTCACCAGTAATGCCGTCCTTGGCCCACTCAATGTCCATTGGCGTCGGCTTTCCCGCCAACCCGGAATAGTGTTCCTCAATCACGCAGGCCCAGCGCGCGAGCTCTAAGACTTCATAGTCTCCCAAACAGAAACGACTACGTTGCCCGGACACAACTTCGCGGGTGCGAGTCCCACGTCCGTCCAACCCGTAAACCATTTTTACTTCTTTGCCGCCCAGTCGCCGGCTGACGATCGGCCGCGCACCAGTTTTCAGCGTGGGCTTGAAAACAACCCACTCGTCGGGCGTGGCCATGCCCTGCACGATCGCTTCGCCCAGCCCCCAGGCGCCGTTGATTACTACGACGTCGCGAAAACCGGATTCAGTATCGAGCGTAAACATCACGCCGGAGCATGCCTGATCAGATCGCACCATCGGCTGCACGCCGATTGACAGAGCTACTTCGAAGTGATCAAAACCACGCGCCGCGCGATACGAGATGGCGCGGTCAGTCCAGAGCGACGCAAAGCAGCGGTGGCAAGCCTCAATCAAACGATCTTCGCCGCGCACGTTCAGGATTGTGTCCTGTTGTCCCGCAAAAGAAGCGTCGGGCAGATCTTCAGCGGTAGCTGACGATCGCACTGCGACTTCCGGCGTGTGTCCGAGGCGCTCACACAAACGGTGAAACGCGTCGAGGATGGCGGCGTTGACGTTATCCGGCAACGGCGTGTCGAGCATTAACGCGCGTGCATGGCGACCGGCCGCGTTCAGCGCATTCATATCATTGTGATCGAGACCAGCGAGCAGTTCGCGCAGACGTTCGCGCAGTTTGTTCGTTTGTAATAGCAGATGATAGGCCTCGCTGGTGGTAGCGAACCCGTCAACCGCGCGCACCCCGCGTGGAACAAGCGCACGAAAGAGCTCGCCCAAGCTGGCACATTTTCCGCCCACCAATTGAACGTCGCCTGCGCCTACTTCACTCAAGTCGAGCACGAGCGGCTTGGAATCCTTTGGCATCCAGATTCTCCTTAGTCTCAGGTTGGTCTTCGATCTCGCGATGGGGGGATTTCTGGCGCAGAGTTTATCCGAATGAACGCGGATAAGTCGATGTTTGAGAGAATGGTTCACGTTCCTGTTGGAAATTGCAGTAAGTGTCCTCGGTAGCGGCACGGCATGCCGTGCCCTTCGAAAGTGAACCACTATCGTCACGTATGACAACTACAAATAACGGAACCGCTCTGTTAGTATGAGTCTGCACTTCTTCAACTGGGAACGCCTCCGGCAATTGACGCTGTTCCGAGAGACAAACTTCCGAATCAGGAGACCTTAACGAGATGGGGCACGAGTTACAGACAGAGCGCGAGCTGTCTCTGGATTTCTTGCGCGTATGCGAAGCGGCAGCGATTGCTGCGGCGCGCACGATGGGCCAGGGCGATCGCAAGTATTCCGATCACGTGGCTGTTGAGGCGATGCGCGAAGTGATGGACACGGTGCCAATGCGCGGCCGTATCGTAATCGGCGAGGGTGAACGCGACGAAGCGCCCATGCTGTATATCGGCGAAGAAGTGGGCGGCGGCTATGGCGTTGCTGAAGACCTGGCGGAGTCCTGTCCGGAAGTTGATATTGCTGTTGATCCGCTCGAGGGAACAAACCTTTGCGCGGTGGGCGCCAACAATGCGATCGCTGTGCTGGCCGCGGCTGAACGCGGCGGTCTGCTGAATGCGCCCGACCTCTACATGGACAAGATTGTGGTCGGCCCGTCTTCCCGTGGCGTTGTCGATCTGGATGCTCCCGTCAAAGACAATCTCAAGAACATCGCCCGACGGTTGGGACGCGACGTTGAAGATCTGACGGTGATTGTCCTCGATCGCTCGCGGCACCAGAAACTAATTTCTGATGTGCGCGAAGCCGGAGCGCGTATACGCTTGATCGGTGACGGCGATCTTTCCGCGGGCATTTCCGCAGCGGTGGCAGGCACAAACATTCACGCGCTGGTGGGCATTGGCGGCGCGCCTGAAGGAGTGATTACGGCGGCAGCAATGAAGTGTTTGAATGGCGAAATACAGGCACGACTGGTTTTCGATCCGGAATTGCTGGGAGTTGACAAAGATAAGGTGCCACCGAAGGAACAGGTACTCGAACGGTTGCAGGCGATGGGCATAACTGATCCCAACAAGATTTATGACACCAACGATCTGGCGCCGGGCCGTAAGATTATTTTCGCCGCTACAGGAGTCACAGACGGCGCGTTGCTAAAAGGCGTCAGGTTCTTCGGCGCGGGAAAACGGACGCACTCGCTGGTGATGACAACGGAGTCGCGCCACATTCGCTTTGTTGACACTCTCCACATCGAGGGTGGTCCGGATACGGTGATACGATTTTAGAATGCGGATTGACGGAACGCGGATTAGTTGCGAACCCGCAATCAGCAATCGGAAATCAGCAATCGAAATGTACGCACCAGCAGAAAACTACATTCCGCAGCGCGTTTCCACTCGTCGCCCGATCCTGATGTGGCTCATCGCCGCGGCCGGATCGCTCGCAGCGATAATGCTGATCCTCGGCGCGCCGCTGGCCATGGATTCGGGTCACCCTTTTCTGGGTCTCACGATCTACAAGTCGTTCAGCTACGTCTGTCACCAAATTCCCGAGCGCTCATTTTTTATCTTCGGACATCAGTTTGCGGTTTGCGCACGCTGCACCGGTATCTATGCCGGCTTCACCGTTGCCACCGTCTTGTATCCACTTGTTCGCTCGTTAAGGCAGATCGAAGCGCCCGCGCGAAAATGGCTTTTCATGGCCGCGGTCCCGCTCGCGATCGATTTTGCGCTCGGCTACTTTGGGATTTGGGAGAACACGCATTCATCGCGTTTCGCGACCGGCGCACTGCTCGGCGCGGTCGCTGTTTTCTATGTGATGCCCGGCTTGATGGACTTGAGTCTTCGCGAATGGGGCGACAAGGGCAAACGTTCGACTGGAGGTAGGCAAGGTCAGCCCTCGCCGGCGCCAATGTTTTCGCCCAGCA
>JANLYZ010000170.1:0-2386 GCA_031365905.1 Chloracidobacterium sp.
CAATCGAGCATCGCGGCCGAGATGATGAAGGTGTTTGGACTTCCGCGTTGATTGACGATGCGGAACGTCGTGTGTCGTTGGGTCATCGCCGTCTGGCAATTATCGACACGAGTAAAGCCGGTCACCAGCCGATGTTGTCCGCCGATGGCCGTTATGTTCTCACCTTCGGCGGCGAAATCTACAACTATCGTGATTTGCGCGAAGAGTTGAAAAGCAAAGGCCACGTCTTTCGCACTCAAACTGACACGGAAGTTTTACTAACGGCATTCGCAGAGTGGGGCAAGGAATGTCTGCCGCGTCTGAACGGCATGTTTCACTTCGCGGTCTGGGACAATCGCGAGCGCACGCTGACGCTCGCGCGCGATCACGTCGGCATCAAGCCGCTTTATTATTTCTACGAACCCGGCGGCGGCGCGAAACCTGGCCCGTTGATTTTCGCGTCGGAAGTTAAAGCAATACTCCGAAGCGGGCTGGTAAAGCGTGCCCTCGATCCCGAAGCGCTCAATCAATTTTTAACTTTCCTCTGGGCACCAGATCCCCACACATTGTTTCAGGGAATCAAGACGCTACCCCCAGCCCACGTTCTTACGTTCCACGATAACGAAATAAAGATGGACGAGTGGTGGGATGTCTCCTTCGACGACATTGAAGAAGGGCGCAGCGAAGCGTGGTGGCAGGAGCAAACGCTCGAAACTCTCGATCGCGTTGTGAACATGGAAATGGTGGCTGACGTGCCGCTCGGATCGTTCTTGTCGGGTGGGATCGATTCGTCTGGGATCGTAGCGATGATGAAGCGGCACAGCAAAGGGCGGCGAGTTTCCACTTACACGGTGGGCATCGAGCCGGATGATTTGCGTTACGACATTATTCCCGACGACGTCGAATGGGCGCGCAAAGTAAACCAGCACCTGGCGACCGACTATCACGAGATCATGCTCCAACCGGCCGTGGCCGAGTTGTTGCCAAAGCTCGTCTATCACATGGACGAGCCGGCTATCGACATGGCCATCCCAAGTTATCTCGTGTCGCAAGCCGCGCGCGAAACGTTGCGTGTGATGTTGTCAGGTATGGGTGGTGATGAAGTGTTTGCGGGTTACCCTCGTCAGCTTGCGATGAAGATTGCGAGCGCGTTTGATCCAGTACCGGGAATGTTGCGGCGGCCACTCATGAAAACAATCGCCGGCGTTTTGCCGGGCGGATTGCCGGGACGGCTGACGGCGCCGCTGCGCAACGCGAAGAAGTTTGCGAAGAGCGCCGGGCTCGACTTTGAAGAACGTTACCTGGGATACGGCACTTACTTCACTGACGATGCGAAGCAGCGCCTCTATTCCGACGAGATGCTGGCAGCGACAAAAGGACTCGATGCTTATGACGCTCATCGTACTTACTTCGCTCGGGTTGAAACTGCCGCACCCTTGAACCGTTTGCTTTACATCGATCTCAAAACGTTTTTGCCGTGTTTGAATTTGATAACGACGGACAAGACTTCGATGGCTGCAAACCTCGAAGTGCGCGTGCCTTTTCTGAATCGCGAGATGATTGAGTTTGCGGCGCGCATGCCGCCCGAGCTGAAGCTGCGCGGCTTCAAACGCAAATACATTCTCAAGCGCGCTCTCGAAAAGGTGTTGCCGCACGATGTGGTGTGGCGCAAGAAGGCCGGCTTCGGCGCGCCGATTCGTTCGTGGCTGCGCGGGGCATTGCGACCGCTGGTTGACGATCTGCTTTCAGAAGAAACAATTACGAAACGCGGCTTGTTTCGCCCAGGTGAAGTGAGACGAATTATCGACGCCAATCTTTCGGGTCGTGAAGACTTGAACCTCCAGGTCTTTCAGTTACTGAACCTAGAGCTTTGGCAGCGGCAGTTTATGGATGAGTGAAAAAAGCTGTCAGCGAGCTTGAGCAGTTCGACCTGATAATTGACAACCACTCCAGGCGAGTCCTATCCTGCCTGTGCTGCTCCGACAGCAACTCCCAACTGCGCTTTGAGTTCTAACATACATGGTCCAGGACAATATTTCTTCACCCGATCCAGACGCTCATTCAACTTCAGTCGAGAGTGGCCGGCAGATTTCTGTGCTGCTGGCTGAAGACGACAGCGCGCTGCGGCGTTTTCTCCAGGTGGTACTTGAACGAGCGGCCTACAAAGTAATTCCAGCGTCAGACGGTCTCGAAGCAATGAAACTGGTGCTGTCGGCGCCGATCGATATTGTGGTGACCGATGCCATGATGCCAAATTTGAGCGGACACGAGTTTTGTCGCTTCCTGCGGAACAGTCCTGAGCTTGCGCACCTGCCGATAATTCTGTTGAGCGCGCTCGAACGAAAAGACGCGAATCAAACTGCGGAACAGGCTGATGAGTTCCTGGCTAAACCCGTATCGGGCGAAG
>JANLYZ010000177.1:0-5770 GCA_031365905.1 Chloracidobacterium sp.
GGTTGAGCATTTTTGAATCTCTTCTAACTGCGCACCCCGCGCACCAGGACGTACTCCAGTAGTCCCATCGTGAATCCGCGATAGACGGCCACATCAAGCAGCAGCCCAAGTCGCGCCAGCGCGAAGCCGCGAATCTTGCTGATGGCTTTGATTGTTTCCGGGCGCATTTGCTCGAAATAGTAGCCGGGGATAACTGACGCGCCAATCTCGTCAATCTCAATCTTTTCAAAACCGGCCGCTGCCATCTTTTGTCGATAGACGTCGGCCGAGTAAACATTTGCGCGCGGCACTTGCCATAGTTTCCGCGCGGCCTCGGCCACCAACTTCTCGAACAGGTTGCGCGGTGGATTTTTGACGATAAAGTCTGCCATTGCGATCACGCCGCCCGGCTGCAAGACGCGATGCGCTTCATTCAGAAACTTTTCCCGCGTATCAAAGTGTTCGGGCCCTTCAATGCTCAACACGTGCGTGAAGGTGCCGGCAGGAAAGGGGAGTTCGATCGCGGTGCCGTGGTGAAAGCGGACACGATCTTCCGCATTCGCTTCACGCGCGCGTCGGCGGCCGTGTTCGATGTGTTTCCAGGTAACGTCGAGGCCGTCGATCGATTGCGGCGCGAAGTTTTGCAGCAGGTAAATGTCCTGCGTGCCCATGCCCGGCGCAACGTCGAGCAGTTTGCTGGTTTCGTTGAGGCCGAGAAGGTTACCCATGCGACGCACCAGGTTTTCGGCAGCTTCAATGTAATCCTCGTTGCCGTTTTCCCAGAGACCAAAATTAAGATAACCGTTATGCCAGTTCGCAAAATTTTCTACGCCGCCGGAGTAGAGATTCTCTACTTTGCGTTCGTGCGCGCTTGCGCCCCAGCGTTGTCGTTCGGTTTCGCTCATTCAAACCTCATTTGTTGGGCCGCGGATTTACCCAGATTGACGCAGATCATAAAAGACCAAACCAATCTGAGCAAACTCCGTTTCAATTTCTTTTCGGATCGGCGTTTATCCGCGAAAATCTGTGGCCAATTCCGCTCTTCGATGTGCGCCCGCTTGCCTACGTTGGCAGACGCACAACCCTAACTCTCGTTCCCGCTTCAACCACGCCCGCATCACGCGGCACAATTATCAGTGAAGTCGCCCTGACAAAACCAACGAAGTCAGACGAGCCGCCCCACTTCAAGGGAGTTGCCGCCAGTACTCCTTCGTCCGTAGTACTCAGTTGAGCCGGTAAATAACTCTCGCGCCCGACCGCACCCTTGACGTTGCGCGCAAGCACCGCCCAATCCTTCGCCAATTCCGGATTGCTTGCGCCTTGCATCGCGAGCAGCGCCGTGCGCGCAAAAAGATTTAAGGTAACTGAAACTGAAACCGGATTACCGGGTAGACCCAAAAAGAGTGTTCCATTTGGCAGACGCGCAAAGACGGTTGGCTTACCGGGGCGCAGCGCCACACGTTCAAAGAAAAACTCGGCGCCGAGTTCTCGCAATGCGGGCTTAGTGAAATCGTAGACGCCGACCGAAACTCCGCCGGAAGTAATCACGACGTCACTGCGTTCAGCGGCTTCTGCAATTTGGCGCTTCAGCAAATTAGTGTCGTCGCCGGCGAGCGGCAGTCGCTCGACTATCGCGCCGGCGAGTTCCGCATAAGCAGCGATCGTGAAATTGTTGGAATCGCGAATCTGATCGCTACCGGGTTTTTGATCGACATCAACGAGTTCACTGCCGGTGGCCAGCACAGCAACCTTAGGTTGCCGTCCAACCTTCAGCTCGGCGTAACCGAAGGATGCCAGCACGGCCATTGTCGCCGCATTTATCTGCTCACCGGCGCGGAGCACTGTTTCGCCAGCTCTGATTTCGCTGCCGCGCTTAACGATCGAACGCCCCAGCGCTACCGTTTCCAGAATTTCAACCTGACTACCTTCATCGAGTTCACGTGTGAGTTCGACTTGTTGCACGCTGTCAGCGCCCGCAGGCACGGGCGCGCCAGTCATGATCCTGACTGCCTCGCCCGCGTTCAGTTGGTTGTGCCACCCACGACCGGCTGCCGACTCGCCAACGATTCTCAGTTTCGCCGGCACCCTCGCGACGTCGCTTGCGCGCACTGCGTAACCGTCCATTTGCGAGCGATCGAAGGGCGGGAGCTCTGAGTCAGCAACGACATCCTGCCTGAGAAAGCGTCCGCGCGCGTTTGCGAGTGAGGCAAGTTCAGACGGCAACGCCGGAGTTTGGTCCCTGACTATTTGAATTGCTTCTGCGACAGAAATCATTTGCGGTGTAAATTGAAAAGCGGTTGCCCTTCATTTAGCTGAAGTGCAACCGCTTCAAAGTGGCGGAGCCGACGGGACTCGAACCCGCGACCTCCGACGTGACAGGCCGGCGTTCTAACCAACTGAACTACGACTCCGCATTGTCAAAGTAGGACAGACTTTCATGTCTGTCCGTCCTCGACGAAAACAAGCAACAATTTGGACAGGCAGGAATGCCTGTTCTACCTGGTGGGCGCGGAGGGACTCGAACCCCCAACCTCCTCCTTGTAAGGGAGGCCGTCTACCATTGACATACGTGCCCGAAAAACTCATGCAAAGATCTGCGTTGTGCCGCCACTTTTTTCGCGTCTGACGAGTCGTCATGCTAAGAGAAGGGAACGGGGCTGTCAAGGTGAGCACTCTTACAGAACCGTGCGCGGTAGCGCCGGACCAGAGTAAACTGAAACAAACCCCCTTCTTTTCATCCGAGTTTGACTCCAGCCTCCGGCGCTACCGCGCACGGTTCTGTACCACTGAAGTTCAGCGGACACCGGATTTTGCAGTCACACGCTTTCCCAGTTATAGTCTTCAAGTAACATCTGCCAATTGGGCTCCCCAGACAATTCGTGATCAATCAATGAAGCTGCAACCGATGCAATTCTTTCCCAGATCTGTCGCGCCAGTGTTGGCGTTAGTCAGTCTCCTGATTTTGGTCTCCGCAGGCCTGCCGGTTGCCGGCCAACAAGCCGAGCAGAAGCGCCCGCGCCGGGTGAACCCAACCGGAGATCAGCAGCCCGATAAGCCACTAGACGAGGTTGACGAAGGCGACGTGGTGCGCGTCGAGACGCAGTTAGTTTCGGTGCCGGTGGTAGTGACGAACAAAGCCGGTCGCCCCACAACCGGACTGCGCGCCGAGAATTTTCTGGTATTCGAAAACGGTCAACAGCAAAAGATCACAAACTTCGCCACGACCGAAGCGCCGTTTGAAATCGCACTGCTCCTCGATACTTCGGGTTCGACGCGCGACGATGTTGGCCTGATACGCCAGGCCGCAAATGGGTTCATCGACGGACTACGACCGGGTGACCGCGTGGCGATTGTTGGCTTCAACACCGCACGCCAGGGGCAATCAGTCGCCGCGAAGGTTGAAGTGCTCTCAAAGTTGACTGACGATCGGAAACTACTGCGCGCGGCAATCGCAAACCTGGGTTCAAGCCACGGCACGCCTTTCTACGACGCACTCGCGCGCATTGCCGACGACGTGTTTCGTGAACCACCGCGCGACGAAGTGCGCGGGCGGCGGGCGGTAGTAGCGTTAACTGACGGCGTTGATTCAACCAGCGATTCGGATTTTCAAACTGCGCGAGCGAAACTCAGTCGCGCCGGCGTTGCTAGTTATTTCATTCAGGTCAACACCGAAGACTTCGTCGAGGATCGTCTCCTAAAAGATTGCCAGGACGATGGACGTTTGACCCTCTCGGCGAAACAGTTGGAGCGCTACCGACAGGTTTTCTTTCCGCGCGCGCGTCCTGAAGACTATGTTGATTTTTGTGCGATGGGCCAGTTCGAGCGCATGTCGATCAGCCGCGATCTCTACAATCTCGCGCGTCGGGAAATGGATTCGCTGGCCAAGGCAAGCGGTGGTCGTAATTTTTTAGCAGTGAGCTTACAGGATGCGCGCACGGCGTTTGCGCGGGTGGCGACCGAGATCGGCACGCAATACAGTTTGGGCTACTATCCAACCGACAAAACGCGCGACGGCAAGTTTCGCACGATCCGCGTTGAAGTACAGGGATCTGGAGAGAAGACGCAGGTGCGCGCGCGCGAAGGATATCTCGCGCCCAAGGGTTAGGTTAGGATGCAAGAACTTAAGCATATTTACCATTTGTCATTTGAAATTTACCATTTGTCATTTGAGGCCAACGCAGCTATGAAGTAGTGCATGGACGATGACAACGTTGCGAGATTCCCTAAATCGCGAGCGGACGAACTTGAAGAGCGTCTGATTGACTTTGCAGTTCGAATTGTAACGCTCTCTGCTAACCTACCGAGGACCCCCGCCGGTAAACACATCGCTGGACAGATAATGCGATCTGGAACCTCGCCCGCACCGAATTATGGGGAAGCTAGAGGAGCGGAAAGCACCGCTGATTTTGTTCACAAGTTGCGGATTGTCCTTAAAGAGTTGAATGAAACATCGATATGGTTGCGGATCATTGAACGAAGCCAATTGCTGAGAAGAGAATTAATAAGAGACATTATCAAGGAGAATACAGAGTTGTGTAGAATTTTTGCCGCAACTCTTAAGACGACTCGCCAGACAGCCAAATAACAAATGGTAAATTTCAAATGACAAATGGAAAATGCTCTGAAATGAGTTCCGATGAGTAAGAACAAGAACTTCAACAGAATTCTACTCATCGTCCTCGACGGCGCGGGTATTGGGGCGATGCCCGACGCGCCCGAGTGGGGCGATGCCGGTTCCGACACGCTCGGACACATTCTCGAGTCGCGCAATCTTAGCTTGCCAAACATGCAGCGTTACGGTCTCGGGAATGTCAGGCCTCTGCAAAACGTGCCACCGTTGGCCGAGCCGGTTGGTTCATACGGTCGGTGCGCGCTGAAATCAAATGGCAAAGACACGACCACGGGTCATTGGGAGATGGCGGGAATAATTCTCGAACAGGCGTTTCCGCTTTACCCCGATGGATTCCCCCAGTCGATTCTCGATCAGTTTATTTCGGAGACTGGTGTTCCGGGTGTGCTCGGAAATGTTCCCGCTTCCGGAACTGAGATCATAAAAGAGTTGGGCGAGGAACATGTGAAGACGGGCAAGCCGATAGTTTACACCTCGGGTGATTCGGTTTTTCAAATTGCGGCTCACGAAGAAGTGATTCCACTCGCAAGACTTTACGAGATTTGCGAAATAGCGCGCAAGATACTCGACGGCGAACACAAGGTCGGTCGGGTGATTGCGCGCCCGTTTCTGGGTGAAACGGGCAAGTTTTATCGCACTGAGAATCGTCACGATTATGCAGTGCCGCCGCCGCGCGCGAACCTGTTGCCAGCGCTCAAGGATGAAGACCTCGACGTTGTTTGCATCGGCAAGATCGCCTCGATATACGATTCAATGGGTGTGACGGAAGACCTAACAGCCAAGAACAATCAGCAATCTATAGATCAAACGATCGCCGCGCTCCAGCAGGATACGCGAGGTTTGATTTTTTCCAACCTCGTTGACTTCGACATGCTCTACGGGCATCGTCGCGACACCGAAGGCTACGCGAAGGCGCTCGAACATTTCGACTCCAGCCTGCCCCACATCGAAGCAGCGATGGGCGAAGGTGATTTAATGATCATCACCGCCGACCACGGCAACGACCCGACCTTCCCCGGCACCGATCACACGCGCGAGTACGCGCCCCTCCTCGTCTACGGAAAAACCGCGCGCCCGGGAGTTAACCTCGGTACGCGCGGTTCGCTTGCAGACATCGGACAAACAGTGGCAGAGAATTTTGGTTTGAAGTTGACTGCGGGC
>JANLYZ010000226.1:0-11052 GCA_031365905.1 Chloracidobacterium sp.
CCAACCGGCCTTGATACATTCGACGGGCTCCACTGCGTTTCGTCTGAATTCAATTTCATTGAAGGGCAAGCTCATTGTTTGTCCTCACTGTGGGCCATTCGAATTACGTTTCCAACCGGCCCTATCGATAACCTGTAACAACTGTCCCTTTATCGCCTCCGTGTAAACCAGCGCACCCATGTGGTTAGGATGTCCAAGCGATGCATAACGACAAGTCAGAAAAAGATCCTCCCGGTCTCCCTTTTGCTTCTTGTCTTCCTTACCGTCGTTTGGTTTCCTAAACGTCTCTTTGCAACTCTTGATTCTGCTTTCCAGCATATGGTCGTTTGCCTTATAGGCTGCGGTGCCGAATGAAAGTAACACGAGGACCTTCGTGAAGCCGGAGACCTTGGTGGAGGCAAACAGAAAGGTCCAAAGCAGCGACTCGGGAGCCGCGAATAAATGTTCTGGTCCAAACTGAAGCTCAACAAACCTCACTCTGGCTGATGACGACTCGAAGGCGGTGTTTGTTTTCATTACCGCTTCGGCCAGGCTCGCAGTCGAAGTCTTGAACCACTCATCCGAAATGGCAACCAGGCGCTCGCGCATCTCCTTGTCACTCAGATGCCGGGCCTCGGGGCGTTGATTATTTAATTCCTTCACCAGCAGTCGCAGGAAAGCATTGTCGGCCGTTTGCCGGGAGACTATTGGATAGTAGCTCGTCACGATCACTTCCGCTTGCGGAAAACTTTTCCTGACACGCAGCAACAGCGTCTGCATCTTCTCGCCACAATTTTGCCTTACCTGTGCCCGCAGATCCTCGAGCGGAGTTGACGCAGCCAGCAGGTTTTTTACGCCTACGTCGTTTATGCAACCGTTCATGAGAATCAAGGCAGGCGCTGTCTCGTTCTGTTTATAAAACTGGACGGCATGATCCAACTGGTCATTAATGGTAGGCGAAACGAGGTTAACTTCGCCGTCGTCGGCGGTGAAAGCAGGACGCGCCGAAGCGGCTCCGGAAATGATTGCGCCTGAATGGGCTTCCATGTGGAGCTTTACTTCGCGGTTAGTTTGTTCCTGGAGCCAGCACTTCATACGCGAGGTAAACTTCTCGTCGTCTCTCAGCCCCTGGCCCCACATGATCGAGTCGCCGAGCACCAGCATCTGCAAAGCGTCGCCCCCGGATGATTTGACCGGTTGCGGACAGTCGGCGAAAGCAGAACTCGCCGAGAAAGAAAGGAGGAGTACAAGTCCAAAGAAGCCCAGCGTATTTTTTTTTCGGAGTTTGAAAGTCATCTCAGTTGACGCAGAAAATCTTCCAGCACATTCAGGCTGACTCGAAGACGATAGTTTTTAGTAGAGCGAATGTCATCAATGGGCACGATCTCACGGGACAGCTCCGTCCGGGCTTTGAGGATTGTGGTTTCATCGAGCTTTGCGCCTTGCAACACCGCTTCGGTTTCGCGACAGCGAAGCGGCACGGGCGCGACGCTGCCAAGCGCGATGCGTATGCGATCCAGCGTGCCTTCGTTAACCCGGGCGGTTGCTGCCAGGCAAATCTTTGATATCGCCTGCGCTTTTCGCGTGCCCACCTTGCGATAGTAATGAATTAGTTTAGCGTGCTGACGCGGCAGGCGAATGCGCGCCAGCAGCTCATCCGGCCGCATGGCCGTTTGCTTGTAACCGGTATGAAAACTTTCGTAGGGGACCCAACGCGCGCCTGTTGCCGAAACTAATTCCACCTCCGCATCATACGCGAGCAAGGCAGGTGGTGAATCGGCGGCCGGAGAAGCGTTGACGATGTTGCCGCCGAGCGTGCCGCGGTTTTGAATTGCCAGCCCGCCGGTTTCGCTGGCTGCCTGACAGAGCATCGGAAACTCTTCGCGCAGGATCGCATGCGCTTGTACTTCCGTGTAAGTAGTCAACGCGCCCAGTGTGACGTGTTCAGTTGAGACTTCAATGCCGCGTAGCTCGGCGAGGTTCCAAATGTTGAGATAGTTTTTGTGCGCGAGTTTGCCCGCTTCGAGCAGCACCATCAGGTCCGTGCCACCGGCGAAAGGCTGCCAAACGCCAGGCTCGCGCGCGAGCGACCCGAGCGCGTCAGGCAAGCTCGACGGTGTTATCAACTGATAGCTGGGAACGTGTCCTCTCATCTCGATGTGCGCGGAGGAGCCTTAAGCGCCGTTTGGATATTGTTTTTGTTTTCAGATCCAACTGGGTAAGGCTTTATCTTAGCGGTTCCCAGCGAGAGACAAAGACGTCGCAGTTGCGATACAAGCTTGAGTCGTGCGGTAACTGCTTCGGCTGACATATCAATTTGTCGCATCGTCAATATCCTCCTGCAAAGCTTGAATATCAGCTAGATCCTGCGGACTACTGCGCATCATCTTTAACGATATCAGACCTTCGCGCGAAACGACGGACAGTTTACCACCCTCCCAATCGGCTTCTACACGCGACTCCCACACCGGCCGAATCTCAGGCGTGACAAGAAGAAGATCCAGCGAGAGAACCCGTTCTGTTTGCTTGTCGATTTTCGAAACACGGCGTATCTCAACAGCTCCCTTAGCGAAAGTCATCTCAAGGCCTCGAATCGTATAATCAAGATCTTTAGCGAGCTCCATTACTCCATCCAAAGACTCGGAAACAATCAACAGGTCAATGTCAACTGTGGCTCTTGGGCGACCATAAACCGCCATCGCGATGCCGCCGCAAAGAGCGTAGTCGACTTGGCGCTCGTCAAGCGCTCCAATCAACTTTCGAAATTCTTCATAGAGATCAAGCATTAGCGCACTTTATTTTTCACAAGCTCGCACCACCGACTCAAAGATTTTCATATAGCCCGTGCAGCGACAGAGATTCCCTGCCAATCCATTACGAATGTCAGCTTCCGAAGGATTCGGATTTCGTTCGAGCAAGTCCACCGCTGCCAGCACCATTCCCGGGGTGCAAATTCCGCATTGCGCGCCGCCACATTCAATGAAGGCCCGCTGTACCGCGTGCAACTGTTCGCCACTCGCGACACCCTCGATCGTCTTGATCGTCGCACCTTCAACTTGCGCCACCGGAACTAAACAACTGTTCACGATTCGCCCGTTGACTACAACGCTGCACGCGCCACATTCGCCTTCGCCACAACCTTCCTTCGTGCCCGTCAGATGCAACTGCTCACGCAACACGTCGAGCAAGCGCTCCATCGGATGCACTTGGAGTGTCCTGGCTTCTCCGTTAACGCTGCAATTGACTTCTATGTCTTGCGTTTTAGACTCTGTACTCATATGAATCTGCTCTTGCCGAGGCTATTACCGAAGCATATCATGTTGAGCATGCTTGATTGGGAGGCATGCAAAGAAGTCGAGCGGATCGAAGGAAAGGTCAGCGGCGCCTGGGTTTTTCGGGGCAGCCGCGTGCCCGTACGTGCCCTATTTGAAAATCTGGAATCTGGCGCTTCGATTGACGATTTTCTCAAGTGGTTTCCCGGCGTAGCCTTTGAACAGGTCGTTGCTGTTCTCGCTCATGCCGAACGAAGCCTCGCACAAGTCTAACTCTATGCGAATCCTGTTCGATCAAGGGACACCCGCACCGCTACGAACCCATCTAACCGGCTACACCGTAGAAACAGCTTTCGAATTAGGTTGGTCGAATCTGCAGAACGGAGAATTGCTCGCTGTGGCAGAGAACTCTTTTGATCTGCTTGTCACAACCGATCAGCAACTTAGGCACCAACAGAATCTTAGCGAGAGAAAACTGAGTATTCTTGTTTTAATGACAACTAGTTGGCCGAGAATTAAGTTGCATATTCCCCAAAAACACGAAGCTATTGATTCAATAAGTCCGGGCGAGTGCCTTGAAGTCAACGTACGCTAACGAGCTTCTTCATCATCGCTTCCGGCATCAATGGAACGTGGCTGAAGCTTACACCCGTCGCGTTTTCAATCGCACTTAATATCGCCGGCGCAGCGCCGTCCATCGGCAGCTCACCAATTCCTTTCGCCCCGCCGGGACCGTACGCATAAGGGTTCTCTTCAAAGTAGACACGAATAGGCGGAATGTCAGCCGCGGTCGGCATGATGTAGTTCGTCATCTGGCCATTCGCCATGCGGCCGTCTTTCCAGACAACGTTTTCGAAAAGCGTGAAACCAATCGCCTGCGCCACGCCGCCTTCGATCTGTCCCGCTGCCAGCACCGGATTGATCACGCGTCCCACTTCCTGCACGGCGACGAAGTCATCGACATGCACTTCGTAAGTCAGCAGGTCGACTGAGACTTCGGCGACGTAAACTGCCCACGCGTATGTCCCATACGCATCGCCCTGATATTTTTCGTCGTCCCAGAAAACATTGGGCGGCGCCTGGTACTTACTAAAAGATTTCAGGGGGCCGACGGTTGCGACGTGCTCGCGGCAGGCATCCTGGAATCCTTGCGAGCCGTAACCCTCCTTCAGGAGTCCGCTGCCGATGAGCGTCTGCTTCAAGCCCAGCACGGCTGACTCGACGAGTTTGCCGACCACCATCGAAGTTCGTGACGCCACCGTTGGTCCGCTGTTCGGAACATCCTTCGTGTCAGGCTGCGCGATTTCTATTATCGACTCATCGACTCCGAGCGCTTCAGCGGCGATTTGTGAAAAGACCGTGTTGGTTCCCTGCCCGATTTCAGTACTGGCGGCGAGAATGCGCACATTTCCAGCGGCAGTTGCTTCAGCGCCAACCACCGACCCCAGGTAAACTTCGCCGGAGCCGGTAAATCCAGCGCCATGCATGAACGAGGCGAAGCCGATGCCTTTCTTTAGTTGGGATTTTTTGCCTCCTGCCCCCGCCTCCTGTTCCTCTCTATTCTCTCTCGCGAACTGTTTCTTCTTTTCGTGATAGCCCGTTAATTCAAACGCGCGATCGAGCAATTGATCCATATCGACTTTTTCACGAATCACCTGGCTGGTCGCAGTCGTCTCGCCTTCCTTGATGAAGTTACGGCGACGAAACTCATCTGGAGTTAGTCCCAACGTGCTGGCAACTTTATCGAGCTGCCGCTCGAGCGCGAAAATACTTTGCGGAGCCCCAAATCCTCTGAAGGCTCCGTGGGGCGGAACGTTCGTAGCAACCGCCTTCGCACGAATGCGCACGTTGGGGCAGAAATAAGGACCGGCAGCGTGAATCGTGCCGCGAGAGAGAACCACCGGTGAAAGCGTGCAATAAGCACCACCATCGACGATGAACTCGATTTCCATTGCCAGCAGTTTGCCCTCTTTCGAAACGGCGGTCTTGTGTCGCGTGCGCGAGGGATGTCGCTTCGTGGTTGCGACCATATCTTCCGCGCGGTCGTAAATCATCTTTACCGGCTTGCCGGATTTCCACGCGAGCAGCGCGGCATGGCCGGCAAGCAGCGATGGATATTCTTCCTTGCCGCCAAAGCCGCCGCCGGTTTCAGTTTGAATAACGCGAATCTTATCTTCCGGCAGGCCAAACAACTTGAGGAGCGCCTTGTGAACGTAGTAAGGACATTGCATCGAACCCCACACGGTCACTCCCTCTGCCGGGTTGGCGATAGCGATCGCGCCGTTGTTCTCGATGTAGAGCTGCTCCTGCGCGCCCGTGTGATACTCGCCTTCGACGATGAAGTCTGCGGTTGACCAAGCGTCGTCCACGTTTCCCTTATCTACCAGAAAAGATTTGAAGAGGTTGTCGTCGCCCCAAATGATCTCTTTCCGGTTCAGCGAATCTTCGAGCGTAAAGATTGGCGGCAACTCTTCAATATCGACGCGCACGTTGCGACGCGCTTCTTCCAACAAATATTTATCCCAGTGGGCCAGCAGCAGGATTGGTTCTTCCGGATGATTAACCACATCGGCGGCGAGGTACGGCTGATCGTTTAGGATCAGCGCCACGTAGTTTTCGCCCGGAATACTTTTCGCAGTAACGATCGTGAATTCGTCCCAGGGAATGTCGCCCGCGAAAGCGATGTTTTTAATGCGTCCGCGCGCGACCGGGCTGCGCACTGTTGTGCCGTGCAGCATGTCAGGAAAAGAAAGGTCGTCGACGTAAAGCGCCGCGCCAGTGACTTTCTTCCGGCCTTCCTTGCGCGGGGCTGATTTGCCGATGGGGTGATTGTTGGTTTGTGCGCTCATCAGGGGCAACAACTTAGGGATCAGGGACCGAGAGATTACGGCAGATCTTCCTGGCGAGTTGGTTTGAAACTTCTGTGTGGCGTGGTACGGCCTCAATGGCTCCGGTCTTGGGGTTCAACCACAACGAATGCTCACGGCCTTCACGCTTCAGGTAGCAACCGTATTTGCGCAAGTGCCGCAGCAACGAGTTGCGCTTCATTGCACAACGACCGTGGTCCGAATAGCATCTGGCGGCGCGCCGCGCAAACCATCTTCACGCCGGTCTTCAAGAATTAAGGCGATCGCCTCCGAGAGATTAGCGCCGCATTCTTCAACGGTGCGCCCCTGCCCGTTCGCGCCGGGTATTTCCGGACAATAGCCAATGAACCATTCGCCATCTTCCTCTATGACTGACGTAAATTCGTTGCGCATTTGATGCCTCCTCTTGTGGAGACTAATTTACACTAAAGCCGTTCGAGAGCAATAGGGGGGCCGAACCATGAGATGCGAAAGCTTGCAGTGGCTCTGGGATCGCGGACAACGAGCGCCGGAGGCGCGGAAGATAGTAGCCCCGGGCGTAAGCCCGGGGAATGAACGGCAGAAAAATTCCAATGCCAGCCGCAGTGGCGAGCCGTAGCTTCGTGGGAATTGCTTTCGCGATAGTTTCGCGAACAGGCTTAACGGAGATCAGGAGAAATAAGATGCCGGCCCAAAACACAATTCCCAGCGCCACCTGCCACCAGAGGCAACTCGCGGGAAACGGTTTTCTATGGCAATTTGCCTAAATCAACTTGAATGTAGCAGCCGCTCGCAACCGCTCGTGGTTCTGCATTGAAATCACTGCGATTAGGATCGCTGCGTCAAAAAAGCAACAGCCCGAAGGTTCGTCCTTCGGGCTGAGCTGTCAGCAGCAGCGAGTTCCCCAACTTTCGGCTAACCGATGTTGCAAGTCAATTCGCAAGACTAGCGTTTGGCGATAACGGCAACTGTTTCTCTGGCTTGCTTGTTGGCTGCTAGTTCGCGCGCCAGATGCCTCTCGGTGCGCGACTGCGGCGCCTGCATGCCAATCGAATCAGCCGACAGCCAAGCCTGCGCAAAGAAATACCGGTCACCGTAACGATCGAAAACCAGCTTCGCGTTGTCCTGTATCTTACCGCTGATGCTGTTTGTTCGAACCAAAACGCTCTCGCGTCCGTCGCTGCCGAGAATCTGCAGAACTTTCACATCTGACCCGGAATTCATGCAGCGGACGGTGTATTCGCCAGCCGGCATAGTTTGGTTACCGACGCTGAACTCGAACGGAATTCTGGCCTTCAACAGCACCCTCGTCTGCGCTTTGACGCTCGAAAGACCACTAACGGTTAACAGCGCGATGATTGTGACTACCATGTAGAGTTGCTTTTTCATGAGTGTTCTCCTTCATTAGTTTCGCTGGGACCGAAGCAGAGTCCATGCGGTGTTCGAGGGGCGCCATTTCGGTTGGCGCCTGCTTCGTCCCCGTAATACTTCACTTACTAACGCGGGGATATCGCCCAGACTCCCTCACATACCCAATGATCCTGTTATTAAAAAGTTGTGGCGCGAACCGGCCCCGGTATACTGCATCAGCACGAAAGCGCGGTTGAACTCCTGCTGTTTCAGGGTTGAGTCTGCGGCGACTACCGTCAGCGTTCATCACAGAGATTTCCTGACTGAAGGCAATCTTGCCATTTGAATGGCGCGTCGGCCCTTGGGAGACGCTTGTCGTCATGCTGAATAGCGCCAGCGCGAAGAACGGCAAAACGTCAGTCAACGCGTTGCGGAGAGTCCTGGTTTTCATCACTCGCCTTCTTCCGTAAAATTCCATCAAACGCAGTCCGATAATATTTCGACCAACTACTAACGCGGCAACCGGTTCTAAGTCCCTCACTGGCGAAACATTTGTTGTAGAATTCGGACCGCTAACCCGCAGCCGGGCTTCACTCGGGGTGGGCGCAGCGGTGAGTTTGTTATTTCAAAGGAGTAAGACGATGGACCTAAAAAGTGGTTTCAAAAGCAGAAGTCTGGGGATGCTCTTGTTGGGATTGTGGCTTATCCTCACAGGGCTGTTGCCGCTGGTTAATGTGAACATTTCCAGCACTATCTCTACGGCGTTGGCAGTGCTCGCGATCGTTGCGGGTATTTTGATCTTGCTTGGTCGGTAGGCAATCGCCTGGTTTCCCTCGCGCTGATCCGCGGCTTGCTAGTCTATGGCGACGAGCAGGATTGCCACGGTAATTTTTAATGTGCGTGATTGGCCACCGCTTGGATTTTCAACCAAGCTTCTTTGCGCTTTTCTCAGGTCATCCATGAAAGAAAAAACGATGAGTGCCCTATCCAGACTATTTCTTTTCACGTCGATCTGCTTATGTGCGTCAATTGTCATCGCGGCGCAAACGCGCGGCATCACGCCTGAAGACTACTTCTCATTTGAATCCATCAGCGATCCTCAGATCTCGCCGGATGGAAAGTTGGTGGCGTATGTTGTGACGAAAGTTGAGCGCGCGCAGAATCGCCGCAGCTCATCAATTTGGATGACCGCGACTGATGGCAGTCGAGTGCCGTGGCAGTTCACTACTGCGCCGCAGAATTCCACGGCGCCGCGCTGGAGTCCTGATGGAGAGTGGCTCGCGTTTCTTTCCTCGCGGCCCGGGGAGTCGAACACGCCCGCTCCAATTGCGTCACCAACTCCATCGGGCGGTCCTGCGCCGGCGGCCGCAGCGGGCGCGCTGGCCTCTGAACCACCGCGCAACCAAATCTATTTACTCTCAATGAACGGCGGTGAAGCGAAACGGATCACGAATCTAAAAAACGGGGTCAGCGTCTTTCGCTGGTCACCCGATGCCACGCGTCTCGTAATCGTTAGTCGCGCCGGCCCCAGCGATAGCCGCGCTGACAACAAAGATCGCAGCGACGTGCGACACTACAAAAACAGTTCGTACAAGTTCAACGATACGGGTTGGTTTGATGACCGACGTACGCACCTCTGGGTCGTAGACGTGAGATCCGGCAGCGCGAAACAGATTACCGAAGGCGACGATTGGAATGATAGCGATCCGCAATGGTCCCCTGACGGAACCCGGCTCGCTTTCGTCTCAAATCGTTCCGGAAAAGAGTATGACGAGAATCGAAACAGTGATGTCTGGGTGATTAGTGCGGAAGGTGGCAAGCTAACGAAGATCTCTGATCACGACGAAGCCGACAATCAGCCGCGCTGGTCGCCCGATGGAAAATGGATCGCGTTCACCGGCGAGATTCACGATCGCGATCATCCGAAGATCTATCTGGCGCCGTCGAGCGGAGGGGCGCCGTCGACGCTAGCCGCGAACGGCCTTGATCTCATTCCGGGCGGACTCGAGTGGTCGGCGGATGGCAAGTCGCTCTATTTCGAAACCGGTGTGAAGGGCGAGAACCATTTGTTCCGTGTCGACCTTACCGCGAAAACGATCTCGCAGGTCACATCAGGCGCGCGCGCTGTGCGCGGCGTGGATTTTAACTTTGCGAGCGGCAAGATGGTTTATCTCGCGAACGACTTCAAGCATCTCGACAATCTTTACATCGCCGATCTCAACAGTAGCAACGAACGCCGTCTGACAAACCTAAACGAAGCGCTGGGGAAGCAATTGAAACTCGCGGATGTCGAGCGCTTCACCTACAAGGGCGCGGACGATTGGGACGTTGACGGCTTTTTCGTCAAACCGATTGACTGGCAACCGGGAAAAAAGTATCCGTTAATTTTGAGCATTCATGGCGGGCCGGCTGGTCAGTACGGCGTCGATTGGTATCACGAGTTTCAGGTTTATGCGGCGAAGGGTTATGCCGTTTTGTTTACGAACCCGCGCGGCTCGACGGGGTATGGCCAGAAGTTTGAGCGCGGCATCGTCAATGAATGGGGTGGCAAAGACTATCTCGACATCATAGCTGGCCTCGATGCGGCACTGAAGAAATATCCCTGGGTTGATCGCGATAGGCTGGGCGTGACGGGTGGCAGCTATGGCGGTTACATGACGAACTGGATCGTCAGTCACACCGACCGCTTCAAGGCCGCGGTCACTCTGCGTAGTGTTTCCAACTTCATTTCGGACGATGGCACGCGCGATGGCGCTTATGGGCATGCTCCGGATTTTGGCGGCGACATATTTCAGAAGTACGATCTCTACTGGGATCGCTCACCTTTGAAGTACGCGCGCAATGTTAAGACCCCGACCCTGATCCTGCATTCGGATAACGACTATCGCGTGCCGATCGAACAGGGCGAGCAATGGTTCCGCGCGCTCAAACATTTCGGTGTGACGACCGAGATGGTTTTCTTTCCGCGCGAGAATCATAATCTGACTCGGACCGGCGAGCCGAAGCATCTGGTCGAAAGCTTGAACTGGCAACTCTACTGGTTCGATAAATTCTTGAATGGGAACACGACCGCCGCGCCGCCGGATGCGAGGTGATTCTGCTGCGTATGTCTGAGAAAGTGAGCGGCGAAATTGACTCGGCACTGAGAATCGCGGTTGTGAGGTGCTGACGTAGAGGGATTTCAGCTATTGGAAAATCTCTTCGGGAGCTTTCGCGGCCGCGTCAGCAAGCCGCTTCGATCTCACATAGTCGGAAACGTGATCGCCGTAACGCTCCACGAAGTCTTCGCGGTAATCGGTGCCACGAATAATCCCGCGACAATCGCGAGCTCCGCAGTGACAAACAAAGTCGTCCATACGCTCGTTATAAAACGTTGCATAGTCGATCGTGATCTCTTCGCCGGCTTTGATCTTGCGACGCGCTACCAGATCCATCCCCTCCAACCAGGCGCTGGGATCGCAGGAATGATTGATCGGCTTCCAGTGCTCCGGATCGGGACTCCAACTTACAAACACTTCGTCAGTCAGCGGGTAGGCATACTCCGCAAACCAGCGTTGCTGTTCCGCGTTCCAGTTCTTGCGCACATGTTTCTCGCTCACTAACAC
>JANLYZ010000251.1:0-6860 GCA_031365905.1 Chloracidobacterium sp.
TACGATGGCGTAATACTTCGGCGTGTCGCTCATGCCTTCGGTAGTGCGCGGGTCGTAACGCTTGAGCGTCGGGTAACCAAGGCCAAAGCAGATCGCGAAGAACAACGGCCAGAGCAGCAGGAAGTTTCTCATGCTGAGCGACTTCGATTGCGAGCTGCCCTCGATGGACGGTGTAACGCTGATACTTTTTCCTCTCAGTTGGCCTATGCGCAACTCTCTACTGGGACCGCGGGCGTCCCGCCCGCAATGAGCGCGAAGCGCGAAAAAGAATTCCGACGCTTGCAAAAACCGCGCGCCTTCGGCGCGTTGCGGGCGGGACGCCCGCGGTCCCAGAAACTCACTGACCTGTGGCGAAGATCACGAGCCTTTCAACCAGGCTGCACGCAATGCTTTCTGTTGCGGCGTTGCGTCTTTTCGCTCTTCAATTCGATAGTCGAAACGATCCGGGGGACCCAACACCATCGTAGTCTGGATCATTTGCCGGTCGCGCTTGACTGTGACCGGCACGCGGTCGCCTTGTTTGTACCGAGCTAGTGAAAGGAGAAAACTCTCGCGGGCCAGACTCTTCTTACCGAGCGAAATAATTTCGTCACCCGCTTGCAGGCCGGCATCCTCCGCCGCCGAGTTGGGCCGCACCGTTTCGATCGTGAAGCTGTCCTTGCCCTCCCAGTCAACGGTGATACCGGCATTGAAAGGCTGGCGCGCCTGCTCGCGAACTAAGGCGAGTCCGACATACCCAAGCGCTTCGTCGTAAGGCAGCACGGCAACGTTGCGTACGTAGCTACTGAAAAACCCGTGCAGTTCAAAGCCGGCGACCTCCGAAGCAACACGTTCAAAATCTTCGGTCGTATAGCCGCGGCCGCGCAGGTAGTAACTCGCGTTCGGACTCTTTATATAAAACTCGTCATACATGCGCCGCATGACATCGTCGAGCGACACTTTGCCGTTAGTCTTTCCGCGAATCATCAGGTCGAGCACGAGGCCAATCAACTCGCCCTTTGGGTAATAGCTGACCGAACTGTTTGCCAGATTTGTTTTTTGAGCGTGCGGCGCATCATCAAGAAACAGTGCGGAGAGCGAAGAGTCTTCCGCGCTCATCAAGTGGCTGCCGAAAGCGTTTTCGATCTTAGTGATGGTTTGGCTTTCACGACGCAAAAACGCGGTGTCATCGGAGACGGCGGCGCGGCGTTTCATTAGGTGTCCGTAGTAGTTGGTTATTCCCTCTGCGACCCAAAGCGCCCGCGTGCTTAGGGGGCGCGTGAAGTCCCAAGGCCCAAGTTCAAGGGGCCGAAGACGCTTCACATTCCAGACGTGAAAGAATTCATGAGCGACGGTATCGAGCGTGTCGCTGTAAACACCTTCTCCTCCGAGCGCTCCCGGCTCGATGATTTGCGTGGACGTCAGATGCTCCATGCCGTCGCCCGAGTGATCGTCGGCGGCGAAATGGATCAGGAAGGTATAGGAATCAAACTCCGGCGGACCCCACATCGCAGTCTCGGCGCGCACGATCTTCTCGACGTCGCGAACGAGGTTGTCGCGTTTGCCGCCTTCATCGCCGAATGAATGTACGACGACGTGATAGCGTTTGCCATCAACCTGAAACTGATTGTCGGTCCAGTCTGGCGCGATCTCAGTGGGCGTATCGATCAGGAGGTCGTAATTAGGAAACTGCCATTCGCGCTGATCGCTCTTGTCCATTCGTCCGTTGACGATGCGCCAGCCCCCGGGCGGATCGATCGTAAGCTTCACCGGATCAGGTTTGTGATTGACGACGTACATAAAGATCGAGCCGCCATTGAAATTTGCGTGACGGGAATCTAATTGCGAAAAAGTGCCGGAGAGATCGTTAGCGAAAACTCTGTACGCTAGCGTTAGACTGTGATTGCCCTTGCTCTCAACGCGCCAAGTCTGGTCATCGACGCGCTTAACCGGGAGTAGGAACTGTCGACAGTTGACCGGTAACACGCCATTCTTCACGTCGCCGGCCGGACAGATTCCGCCAACCGCATAAAGCTCCTGCACGTTCTTGGCGAAATCGAAAACCGCATAACGGCCCGGCGACCATTTCGGCATCTGGAAGTCGAGTGAATTTCCGACTGCGTCTTTCGCCAGCTCGACTTCAATAGTCACTTCAAACAAGTGCGAAACCGGGCGCGACATTGAAAGATGGTATGTGACCGAGCGCAGTGGCTGCTCCTGCGCCGTCGCACCTCCGCTGAACAGAAGCGGGAGGCAAATGGCCGTGAGCCACAACCGCATTTGTCTTCGAAAAGAATTCATCATTCTTAACTTTAGCCGATCGCTGCTTGCTGGAATGGAACTGCGCGATTATCAGCGTTCGTTCGAAGTAGTGTCAAAGGATAGCAAGGATAGACCGTCGTGGCTCTGCCACCTGATGTGCGGAAGGTCTGTGACCTTCCGGAAATATGGAAATGTAACCGGGGCTATGCCCCTAAAACCAGGGCGCAGCCCAAAGTCTGTTAAGCGAACAGCGGTGGGGCATAGCCGCCACCGCACATCGGGCGGCACAGCCGTGAGAGGTCATGTTGATTTGTTCATGGCAGCTCTTGGCGGCTTGGCGGTTCCCTGTTCTCTTGCATGGCCGCACGCGTTAGTTTATTAACTCAGCATGCCCGCGACCGAACGTCTCTATTATCAGGACTCTCACCTGATCGAGTTTGAAGCACTCGTCACCGAGAAGACTGATCGCGTCAGCGGTTGGACTGCCGTCACCCTTGATCGCACTGCGTTTTATCCAACCGGCGGCGGGCAGCCAAGTGACACGGGAACGCTCAACGGCGAGCGCGTGCTCGAGTGCATCGACAACGAGAACGACGGCGTTCTGCACGTCGTTCAAGGCCGCGCACCGGAGGTGGGCGCCACGGTCAAGGGAAGAGTCGACTGGCCACGGCGACTCGATCATATTCAACAACACACCGGCCAGCACATTCTTTCGCAGGCTTTCGTAAGTCTCTTCAACGCGCCCACGCGCGGCTTTCGTGTGTTGCACGATGTATGCGAGATCGATGTTGAACTAAACAACCCGACGAACGAATCCATCGAACGCGCGGTCGAGTTAGCCAACAACGTGATTTGGGAAGACCGCGAAATAACTATCAAGAGCGCGACCGCAGAAGAAGCCGCGCAACTTCCCTTGCGGAAAGATCCTTCCCGCGACGGCGAACTGCGGCTGATTGAAATCGAAGGCTTCGACCTGACGCCCTGCGGCGGCACCCATGCCTATCGCACTGGTGAAGTGGGGATGATTGCGGTGCGAACCTGGGAACGCGCCAAGGGACTCACGCGAATAGAATTTGCGGCCGGCACACGCGCGCTCGCCGACTATCGTCGCGCCAACAAAACTGCGCGCGGAGTCGCCAGCCTCTTCAGCGCCGCTCGCGATGATGCGGCCAAGCTGGCAGCACGAATGGTTGACGAAAACAAAGAACTGCACCGGCGGGTGCGAAGTCTTGAAGAGATCGCGGCGCGAGTTGAGGCTGATGAGTTGTTGGCCCAGGCAATAGCAAACGCTGCGGGCATTAGGATTGTCGACCACATCTTTGACAATCGCGATGCAGAGTCGCTGAAGCGTTTGGCAGTGTCGTTGATTTCGCATCCGAACACGATCGCGTTGCTGGGCTCGAGTGATAAAGAAGCGGCACGCCTCGTCTTCGCAAAATCGGCTGACGCGCCGGGTGACATGAATGCGCTGATGCGCGGCGCTTGTGAGATTCTTGACGGCCGCGGCGGCGGCAAACCTGACCTGGCCCAAGGCGGCGGAAAGAAGATCGAGAAACTCGCCGAAGCGATTGAACAAGCCGCTACGAGCTTGATCTGAATCCGCGATTACGCAGATTCCACAGATTTTGGAAAAGCTGATGACTAGCAAGCGAACCAGATCACAATCTTGAATGTTTTCCGCTTCTGCGTAATCTGCGTAATCTGCGGATAACTTCTTGAAATTGAATCCTGCAACACTGATCCGCTTAGATTGAAGATAATGCCCCTCGACGTAATCTCAAGTGAAATCATTTCTGCTTGTCTCAAGCGGTACGGACACGGTGAACTTTTTTTTCGCCGTGACGGTTTGGAATTTGAAGACCGGCGAGCGGCAATGCGCCAGGCTTATCTCGAAACTCATCGGGAGCTAAAGGACGAATACCAACAGTCAATTGCAAGAGCTGCAATCACGCCGGGCATGACTAAGCCAGACGTGATTGCCGCCTGGGGATTGCTTGAAGAAGACACGAGGATGGCCTTTGGACACGTCGTCGATGATAGTCGCGCGGTCTATGCATACTTCACCGGTTTCACCGTTGGCGAGCGCTATGCACTTTACTTCAAAGACGACGTGGTCGTCGGCGTCAGCCAAACGGATGTGTTAGTACCGCCCCATGAACAAGAGCTTGAAATGCGACTGACGGAGGAATACCGCGGTTTGATCACCTTCTACGGCGACGAGCATTTGACCGGAACCGATGGGCACCATTTCGACGTCAATTGGATTAGGGATAGTCCTCCGTTTCCTGCTCGTTGGACTGAACCAGTTGAACCCTGGACCGTGACGATGATTGAACAGCATCTCAAGGCGAAGGGACTCTTCGGGGAATATATGGCAACACTCCGGCGGCTTAACCCTGAGAGCGAGAATTTTTCAACCGCCCAATGTTCGCGTGCAGCCCTGGAAGTGCTGCCCTATCCGCCGCTGCTGCGCGCACCCGACGATCCGCACATCACGCTCTATCCGCTTGAGCCTCGTGCGGCCACGGGTGGCCCGCCGGAAGAATGGTTCTGGCACATGGCGGCTCACCGGCCAAGTCAGGTCGCTCTTATCGACGTTAACGGGCAGATCGAATTCGTCAACGCTGAGTGGATCAAGACACGACTGTTCGTAGTTGGCCAGGTTCCGCTACTCGTTAACGGCGTCACGCAATTCGATCAAATCGAAGTTGAGTGGTTGAGCGGCGATCCGATTCCCCACTTTCAGCGAGTCGTCAAAAACATCGGTTACCGTACCGTCAGGGTAACCGTTGCACCGAACTTCCGCGAGTATCTTGCCAACTTTGTCAGGGACTACATTGAAAAACCATATGCCGGAAGATACAGTCATGAGAACAACGTGCTTGCTTTCACCATAGCCGAGTCCCGCCTTAGCGAAACATTACAGCGGCAACTCTGGTATTCCGGAATAACGTGGATTCATACAGATACCCTGACTCACGAATAGGATTTCAATGTTGCTTAACTGCGTGACACCAATTCCCGGGCGATGAAAGATACCGAACTAGCGGAGCTGCAAGCTAACATCATGCGGCGCTTGGCGGCCGTTAAGCTGGACGAGCCTCACGTGAACGAGGTAGTCGTCGCGGCGGCGATGGAAAAGTTTTTCCAGGCAGTGGGCCGGCCGACTCTTCCGATCAAATGGGCACACGACGGCCGGCACGCCCATGAGCTGGCCGCGCGTTCCGAGGAAGCTTCGGGAGGACCATACGAAGACCTAAGTATCACCAAACTCGGCTCGCTGTTTGAACGGGATCGCGGTGGCTGGGTTGATGCCAGAGACGCTGCCCGGGCCGCAGCAAATTGGGCAGCGCTTGAGTCAGTGAAAAGACTAATGCACGGCTATCCGGTTCATCGCTCGATCCCTTGGAGTCTTTACCGTGGCAGGATGACGGGAACGCGTGGCACTGAAACCAGTCCTGAGCATAGTCCTGCCTGGCAGGCCGCGGGTGATGCGCTCGAGTGTGCAGCTCGCGCCGCCGCCGAGTGCGCCTGGGCTCACTACTATTATCAAATTTTCCCTGACTGGCCCGAGTATGACATCGACGATTTCGAGGAGATGTGGTTTCCGTTTGTCGATGCTTATGAGGCAGGGTTGTGGTTGTTCTGGCTCACTGACACAGAAGTAATCGCATTGCCGCGTCCCATTCTCCAAGTCAGAGGTCAACAGTTGCATTCAGAGCCCGCCCCGGCAGTGCGTTGGCCCGCAGGCGAAGAAGAGTACTTCGTGCTAAATGATGTATTGGTTCCCAGGGAGATAGTTGAAACTCCGGCGAATGCGCTTGACCCGCGGCTGATGTTGCATGAACGTAATACTGAAGTGCGCCGCGAGATCGTGCGCAAGATTGGCATCGAGCGCGTCTGCGAGGAGCTGGATGCGAAGTGCATCGACAGCCAGGGGGATTACGAGTTGCTGCTGCTCGATCTTCAAGACGGCCGCCATCGTCCCTATCTCAAGATGAAGAATCCGAGCATTGGGGTTTATCATATCGAGGGCGTATTGCCAGGTTGTGAAACGGTGGCGCAGGCGTTGGCGTGGCGGAACCAGTCAGACATTCCGCCGTCCGTGCTAACGTAATTTCATCGAGGGAGGATTTTCGCATGGATGAGGATATTAATAAGTGGTACCAGCAAGGCGACGTTACGATCAGACCGGTCGACGCAATTCCCGAAGACGCGAAGGATGCCGGCACACGCGTGCTAGCTGAAGGAGAAGCAACCGGCCATAAGCATCTCGCCACAGCGGAAGACGTCCGGCTGTTTTTGGACGAAGGGATTTTGTATATGCGCGCGCCGCGCGGGACGACGATAGTGCACGAAGAGCATCGTACGCTCGAAATCCCGCCGGGTGATTATCAGATTGGAATCGTGCGCGAGTATGACCACTTTGCGGAAGAAGTGCATCCGGTGATTGACTGAGAAAACTCGCCGCAAACATGGCTTCGCGATAGGTGTGGTCGCAAACTTGAAACTCGAAACTCGACACTGTATTCTGGCAGCGCGTGGGGCAGTAGCTCAGTTGGCAGAGCGCCGCGTTCGCAATGCGGAGGCCAGGAGTTCGACCCTCCTCTGCTCCACCA
>JANLYZ010000277.1:0-1919 GCA_031365905.1 Chloracidobacterium sp.
GTCTTCTGTCGTTCGCTTTCCGACTTCTCTTCGCGCCGCAGACGCTCCTGCTTCTGCTCGAGCCAGCTCGTGTAGTTTCCTTTCCAGGGAATTCCCTGGCCGCGATCGAGTTCCAGAATCCAACCAGCAACGTTGTCGAGAAAATAGCGATCATGCGTCACCGCTATGATCGTGCCCGGATAACTTTTTAGGTGGTGCTCGAGCCACGCGACTGACTCCGCATCAAGATGGTTGGTGGGTTCATCCAACAAAAGAATGTCGGGTTTCTGAAGCAACAGGCGACACAAAGCGACGCGGCGGCGTTCGCCACCAGATAGTACCGCGACCTTCGTTTCAGGCGGCGGACAACGAAGCGCGTCCATCGCCATCTCGAGACGCGCATCGAGATCCCACGCGTCCTGATGATCGAGCTTCTCCTGAACTACTCCTTGTCTTTCTAGGAGCGCGTTCATCTTGTCGTCGCTCATCTCTTCGCCAAACTTCGCGTTGATCTCGTCAAACTCTTTCAGCAGGTTGACAGTTTCCTGCACGGCTTCTTCAACAACTTCGCGCACGGTTCGCGAGTCGTCGATGAGCGGCTCCTGTTCGAGATAGCCGACTGTGAAGCCGGGCGAGATGACGGTCTCGCCGTTGATCTCTTTGTCGACGCCGGCGAGTATGCGGAGGAGCGATGATTTGCCCGATCCGTTCAGACCGATGACGCCAATCTTCGCGCCGTAGAAATAGGAAAGATAGATGTCTTTGAGGACCGGCTTCTTGTCGTAAAACTTACTGACGCCGACCATGGAATAGATGACTTTGTTTGGTTCAGTGCTCATAAATTTGTAAAGCAAGCTGCTAGCTTGCGAGGCAAACGCAAACTAACAGTTTGCGTTACTTCGGAATGCAGATTATTTGTCAGAACCGCCTGCGTGAGCGGGCGGCTTAAAGATTCATCCACAGATTACACAGATTATGCGGAGAAGGAAAAGCAGCCGGAGTGGTGGGCCATCGCCGCTTTCTCAATCCACCCAGTTTTCTATGAGAAGGCTGGGCACCTGACGAAAATGGCGAAGATTGCGAGTGACCAGAGTCGCTCGATTGGCAAGGGCAATGCTGGCAACTAATAAATGGGCACGTCCGATCTTGCGATAGCTCTTGTTCGCGCGGAGTCGATCAAACTCTTTCGCTGCAATTTCGTCGAACGGCACAATCAAAATCTGTTCGAGGAGTTCCTCCGTGCGGGTCAACCACTGTTGCGCTGGTAACACCAAGCCGAATCGTTTTAGAGAAAACATTAGTCAACCTCCTAAACCTGTTGGGCTCTGCGTAAGAGCCAGGAGTTTCTCCTTGCAAGAAACGTCGTCGGTGATTTTGCCGCGGCATTTTGTTGGTGGTTATGGAAAAGCTTAATCCGGCGAGGATTCCAGATGCAGCGCCTGTCGAGATTACCCAGAGAAAAAAAGCTTAGGAGAAAGCGACAAGACTCACGCCAATCAATAGTGAGCGCTGCGTTGGACTTGCGCCAAACGTTTTTTGCTGAGGAGCTATCTGTGTAATCTGCGCAATCTGCGGATAGTCTCTAAGCGGAACTAATTTCCGGGGTTGTGTCGCGGCGCTTTTTGTTCTTGAAGCCTTTGACATAATGAAGCGAGGCAGGCGTGTTGTATTTTTCGCGATAGGCAAAATCAACGGCATCCTTCAAGCGTTCGCTGCGAGTGAATACTGCACGCACGAGAAGCTCGCGCCCGTTGACCAGGATCACGCCGCATGGCTCTTCAGGGAATGCGCGGTAACAGCTTCGCGGCTTCAGGCTCCAAGACCGCACAAACACGCGCCCTTCAACGACGACCCCCCAAACGCCAATGATGCGTGCGGCTTCGTGCCGGCGCGTATACGCAGAATCTTGCCATCGCGAATCGCGGTTGCAGTCGATTTTG
>JANLYZ010000343.1:0-4710 GCA_031365905.1 Chloracidobacterium sp.
TCGGAGCGCGAATGAATCAGCCGCCGAATGCGATCCGCAAACAGCACGTCGATCTTGCGCGGTTCGATCAAGGCGGTAACTTCTCCCGGACCCCAGATCGGATGACTCATCGTTTGTCCCGTGCGATAGGTGCGCGTGCGATCATACGGCTCGCTGTTCACAGTCTTCGAACGGCCCTTGGTTAGTTTCGCGCCATTAGAGAAAGAACCACGCGTACCGCACTTCGGACACGTGACTCGCGAGATTAATCCTCGCTTGGTGATCGAGGCGACGACGTGGCCGCGCTCTTCCTGGCATACGGCACATAGCTTTTCAACGCGATCGCCGATCGCGTAAGTCTGTCGTTCGATAGCCGCCTTCGGCGTAGTTTGCTTTTCTACAGTCTGCTTTTCCATAAATACCTCAAGAAGTGAATAGTGAATGGTAAATAGTGAATAGTTTAAGAATTACTTACGACACGATCGCTAGTATCTGGTGAATAGTGAGTCGCAACGCGTTTCCTTTCACTATTCACCATTTACTGTTTACTGCTTTCTCTTACCAGCGAGGCGAATCGTCGCGACCGCCACCACCACCGCCATAACCGCCGCCCCCGCCGCGATTGCCGCCGTAACCACCACGACCGCCGCCACCACCACCGCCGCGGCCACCACGATCCTCTCGTGGCCTGGCTTCGTTAACGGTTAGGTTGCGACCGGCGACGTCAGTGCCATTGAATTGTTCGATTGCTTTCTCGCCCTCTTCTTTTGTTGCCATTTCCACGAAACCAAATCCGCGTGAACGGCCGGTGTCGCGGTCTTCCACCACCGATGCTGACTCCACTGTCCCTGCCTGCGCAAATAGTTGCTGTAGGTCTTCGCTCGTTGTCTGAAACGAGAGATTCCCCACGTAGAGTTTCATAGCCATACTGTAAGTTTTTCCTTAGCTCGCTTGGGAGCATTAAGAGAAGCTTCGAATCAAAGGTGGCTTCGGAGTACGGTAGCAGCGAAGGCCCGCGTTCGGGCGCTCAGTTGAGCAGCTTCTTCATATTTTCTGGTGCCCGCTCTCGTACTATCGCAAACGCCGAGGCCAAATATCAGGCGTGGCGCATCACCGTTGATGCAGGAGAGAAGGAGTAACACCCTAATAATGCACTATCGAGCGAGTTCAGGCAAGTTGGAGGACCAGCGGCAGCCTTGTGAATTCGACCCTAAACGGCTGATTACATAACTATTACAACCTGCGGCGTGTTCAATTGTTAGTATGCTTCTTCAATCAACAGCAAACGCGTGATTGAATATTTTTTATAGAGTATTGGAGCATTAATGAGCAGCGAAACGATCAATATCAATAAGCACGGCGCCATCAAATGGAACACCACCATCTTCATGATTATCTTTCATGCGGCATGTATCCCGGCTCTCTTCATGCTGAGTTGGAAAGTGGTTCCCATAACGTTACTGCTTTGGTGGATCTCGGGAAGTTTGGGCATAGGCATGGGCTTCCACCGTTTGTTAACGCATCGCGGTTACAAAGTACCCAAGGCTGTCGAATACTTCCTAACGCTTTGTGGCTTGCTCGCTTTGGAAGGCGGGGCCATCAATTGGGTGGTGACGCATCGCATTCATCATGCGAATACGGATGAACCCGGCGATCCACATACGCCACGAGACGGACGTTGGTGGGCGCACATGGGTTGGATTTTGCGCGGCACAGCGCAGCAGCACGAAGAAGGTGTTATGCAGCGCTACGCACCTGACCTGATGAAGGATCCCGTTCACCGGTTCATGAATACCTACTATTACGTTCCACTAATTCTCTCGGGTATCGGTTTGTGGGCCATCGGTGGCTGGTCGTTCCTGTTTGTTGGAGTGTTCCTGCGCGTCACTATCGGACTGCACTTTACCTGGTTGGTAAATTCGGCCACGCATTTGTGGGGAACACGCCGCTTTCAAACGACCGACGACTCAACCAATAGCTGGTGGGTCGCACTGCTTTCGTTTGGCGAAGGCTGGCACAATAATCATCACGCGCATCCGCGCGCCGCGAAGCACGGGCTGACCTGGTATGAGATTGACTTCAACTGGTATGGCATCCGCACGCTCGAGTTGCTTGGGCTGGCAAAAGGGATCAGACTCATTAGCAAGGAACAAATAGCCGCAGCCAGGAATCCCCAGGTTGCGGAACTGCGGAAAGCAGCGTAAGCAAGATCAGAAGGCAGAAGGCAGAAGGCAGAAGGCAGAAGGCAGATTACTTGCCGTCTGCCTTTTGTCATTTACTCCAACCCTGTTTCAATGGCTTTCGGCTTCTGCTTAGTGCCTACTGCCTACTGCTTTCTCGTCAGTAGCCTTACAATGCACACATGGCAGTCAGTAGTCGTCGCAAGTCAATAGCTTTCTTCATAACGCTGGGAGCTTCTTTGGTAGCACTGGCGATAGCGTTGAATGTTGGCTGGATTCTGCTGAACCCGCGCGAAGTCGTGCTGCTGGTCCTTGGCATCATATTTTTCGGGTTGATTATCACCGGTCTGGTTCTAAACACCACCTTCCTTATTCGCGAGATTCGCCGCAACGAGCAGCACGATGCTTTTATCAACGCGGTGACTCACGAATTGAAAACGCCACTCGCCTCCATTCGCCTTTATCTCCAGACCCTGAAGACGCGCGAGCTTGAAGAGCCAAAGCGACAGGAGTTTTACGATGTGATGCTCGCCGACAGCGACCGGCTCATGCAGACAGTCGAGCAGGTGTTGCGCGCCGGCCAATCGGGTCAGCGGGGCCGCAAACTCAATCTGAGAAAGATTGACGTTGGGAACCTGGCGCGCGAATGCGTGGAGCTCACGCGGGTTCGTCATAATCTCGACGCTGATGCGGTGCGGTTCAGTGAACTAGTCAATGGCGAGCGACCGCAAGTGAAGGCTGATACGGACGAGTTACGCGCGGCGATTTCAAACCTGCTCGACAATGCGGTTAAGTATTCAGTAAAGGACGTGCAGATTTCGGTTGAGGTCGCCACCCTCGCTGAAAAAAAAGTGGCGGTGCGAATCAAGGACAGCGGCATTGGTATTCCTGCTGCGCAGTTGAAACGAATCTTCAAACGCTTCTACCGCGTGCCGGGCCGCGTGATGGCCAGAATTAAGGGCACGGGACTTGGACTCTTTATCGTGAGTTCTGTCGTTAAGAGACATGGTGGCAAGGTCTTCGCTGAGAGTGAAGGGCCGGGCCACGGCAGTAGGTTTACAATCGAACTTCCTCGCGTGTAATGCCGGGAGCGCGGGCCTCTTGCCCGCAACGCGTGCGATAGCACACGGAACCGTAAGGACTTAATCCGATGAGCGCTGTGCTGATAGTTGAAGACGAGCAACACCTTGCCGATGGCCTGCGCTTCAACCTGGAAGCTGAGGGCTACACGGTCGATGTCGTGAGCGATGGCGAAGCGGCTTTGTCCCTGGTCGTCGACAAGCACCAAACCTACGATGCCCTCGTGCTTGACGTGATGCTCCCCGGCAAAGATGGATTCACAGTTGCGGCTGAACTTCGCGCTGCCGGTTATTTCGTGCCCGTGCTGATGCTGACTGCGCGTGGTCGTCCGGAGGATGTCTTGCGCGGTTTTGAATCCGGCGCTGACGACTATCTTCCCAAGCCTTTTGAACTATCGGTTTTATTAGCCCGACTAAACGCGTTGCTGCGGCGACGCCAGTGGTTTCATGAGGGCCTCACGCAGGAGCAAACCGAAAAGGTTGAAGCGAAGCAACCAGCACCGGAAGAAGAAGCTGGTGAGTTTAGTTTCAATAATCGGATTATCGATTTCGGAAATCTTGAACTGCGCACGCCTGACCAGACGATCAGATTAACTTTGATGGAAGCGCAACTGCTGCGTTACCTCGTGAAGCACGCGGGAAATGTTGTTTCGCGCAAATCAATTCTGGAAAACGTCTGGGGCCTCAACGAAGACACCGACACGCGCGCGATTGATAACTTCATCGTCCGTCTGCGCAAGTACATCGAAGACGATCCTACCAAGCCGGAACACTTGCTGACCGTCCGGGGCGTGGGTTATCGCTTCGTCCCGCAAACCTAGCGAATGAGTTTCGTTTGTTTAATGGAATCTTGTGAAGTGCGACGACCTGTAAGCGCTTGCGTCGGTCGAGACTGGTCGCAGCCATCACTTCGCCTGTCATCGGCATCCGGCGAACTTCACGCAACTGAGGTTTACCAATGAGTCGCGAAGTTGTGACCGCAGTTGGCGCAGGTATTGCCGCTGCCGCTATAGCTCTGGCAGTTGCAACCTGACGAGGAACAGGCGCCGTATCCTTGTTCAGCTTTAGCCTCACGATTCGCAGTTAGACTTGTTGGGGAAGCGTTCTCGGGTTCAGCTTGAATTTTCTTTGGCATGAAGTCTCCTTTTAGTTTTGCATCGAAGGAATGCGATGAGAGATCCGAAAGCAGGGAGAGACTAGCTGCCTGAAGGCGACAGTGTCAACAACAATCATTGCTTGAAAGAACGGCAACAGATTGCCTCTGATCGCGCGCAGAATATAAGATTCCCTATCCTGATCGACAGGCGGTAGAGTGTTCACGCTCGGGCATCACACTCATCCCGGCAAAGGTTTTGCTAGAGGATGGGAGGATCAGCAAGACATGGTTTGGCAGTTCGCCAAGTAAATCCGCTCTAATCAAGGATGTCGGAGAGGTGGAACGATAATGGTAAGACTGGCTTCATTGACTCTCG
>JANLYZ010000284.1:0-11849 GCA_031365905.1 Chloracidobacterium sp.
AGCCTTTATTCAGGAAGCACGGCGGCTCCTGGTCGAGGAATACCTTCCGAAGATTGAGCGCTCGGTTGAGAAACTAACTGACGAGCAAATCTGGTGGCGGCCTAATCCCGAATCGAACAGCATTGGCAATCTTCTCCTGCACCTTTCCGGCAACGCGCGACAGTGGATCGTTTGCGGGTTGGGAGGCAACCTCGACGAGCGTCAGCGCCAGACTGAGTTTGACGCACGGGAGGGAATTACTCGTGATGAGCTGCTTCAGAAACTACGAGCAACGGTAGCAGAGGTGAGCGAAGTGCTGGTTCAGTTTGATCCGTCGCGATTGCTTGACGAGTTTCCGATCCAGGGAACTAAAGCGTCAGCGCTTGCCGCGATCTTTCATGTCACTGAACACTTCTCTATGCATACCGGCCAGATCATCCTGCTGACGAAAATGCTGGCAAACGTCGATTTGGTCTTCTACGACTTCTCAACCGGCAAGCCAGTTCACACCTGGCATGAAAGCAAAATCCCGTAGCTTGGTCGGTTCAGCTTTTGCTTCTTTCAAAAGTTTGCGATTCATGCTTAATATAGTGACGCTTTGATCAAATCATCAGCGACAGACAAGAATGCCTGTCGTACTCATCAAGGAGAACGCATCTGAAATGACTTACGTCGTTGCAGAACCCTGTGTGAACTGCCGCTACACTGATTGCGCGCTCGTTTGTCCCGTTGAAGCTTTTCACCTCGACGACGACATGTTGCACATTAATCCGGAAACTTGCATCGATTGCGATGCCTGTGTTCCCGAGTGTCCGGTCGAGGCAGTTTTCGCCGAAGCCAACGTGCCGCCCGAGTGGGCCCACTTTACACAGATGAATGCTGACAAAGCTCTCAGCGGTTTGCCGACGATCACCGCGCGGCTTGATCCGCTCTGCGAATCCGTTTCCCACTAAATGAAAAAAGGTACCAAGCGCTTGCTGGGCGGTCTGGCTTTGGCTGCCGGAGCAGTCGGCGCTGCCGGTACCTTTATGAAAAAGAAAAAGCAAACTGGACAGGAACGACGACGCCTCGCGAAGGATCACTCCGCAAGCGTTTGGGCGCGTTCAGGTATGACAGTGACATTTCGCGCGGAGCTAATGCCGGGACGAGATCGCGAGCAGCGAACCGCGCGTGTCAAGCAGCTCCTTCCCAGCGGGCGGGTGCTGCTGCACGAAATTGAAGGCGAACATGGGCAGGGCGAATTCGATCCGATTGACTAACATCTTTCAGAACCGGGAGCGATAGCGACCGGATGCAGGCACTCAACGGTGTGAATCGGATCTACTTGAACAATTTGGATTGTAGGTTGAATGTAGGATCGGGTCGCTACCGCTCCCCGTTCTGCAACTAACTACCACTCATAAGCTCTACCCGATTCCATCACACCCAGCTTCGGAATATTCAACGCTTTGAGTTCGTCGATAACCATTTGCCGGTAGGCGGGCTTGATATGTACGGCGAGGATGTCCAGGCCATTGTGACTGAGCTTGCGCAGATCGCGCTGTAAAGATGCAGGAGTGTAGTGGCGTGAGACTTCCGCTAGCTTCGCCATCGAATCTGGAAATGAAGTTTCAATCAACAAGGCATCAATGTGCGTAACGCGATTGATGACGTTCCAGAGCTCGTCGGTTTCAGACGTGTCGGAGCTAAACGCTACCGTGCTTTTTCCGTCGGACACCACCAGCCCGACCGTGGGCACAATGTGATTGACGGCGACGGCCGTCACCGTGAGATGGCCCACCTTAAACTCCTCACCCTTCGGAATCGGCACGTATTCCATCACCGGACCAAACTCGTTCTTCAGTTCGGAAAAGCGTGGGTAAACATTCCAGTTGAAGATGTCGCGCTCAAGGAGGTCGATGACTTCGGGAGTGGCGTAGACGCGCACCGGGCTTTTGAGAGTTTCAAAAAGATCGTCGATGAAAATCGGCAGACTCGCGATGTGATCCATGTGCGGGTGGGTGACAATAATGTCGCGCACCTGCTTCCGTTCTTCAGCGCTCAGCGCCAGCGCAATACTGCCGGCGTCAACCGCAACTCTCTCGTCGATAAGAAAACACGTCAGACGTTGTTCTAAGGTTGCGCGGCCCTGACTATCAAAGGTGCTTGGTAGGAGTTGAACTCTCATCAGTTCGAGGAAGAAACCCGCGCTGCGCGATGGTTACTTGTGGTTGCTTAGTATATGTCAATCACTCAGCAATGGGCGAACTTTGTTTGTCGCGTCGCCTATTTGCTGCGCAGTCGTTTCAGCAGATCTTCCAGGGCCATGCGGTAGGCGGCTTCGCGTTGGACGGCGTCAGCGGCTGCAATGCCGCGGGCCACCCGACTCCGATGAAACGCCAACTCACTCGCAGTTTGATTCAACTGTCGCGCTGCCTGCCACTGGCTAAGGCCTCCGCGCGAGAGTGCGTCGAAGGACATACCCATGCGCCCAAAAATAGTACCGAGGCGCTTGTACTCGTCCGGAGTAAATAGTCCGCCCTGAAAGTCCGGGGTGAGATACTCGCGCACGATCTGGCCTTCGCGGCGCAGTGCGAGCGCGATCACCACCAGCATGATAAAGAATGCGGGAATCATGATGAGGAGGTACGTCAGAATAAAAACGCCGCCGCCAAAGAGAACTCCGGAACCGTTCCAGATGCTGTGCATGCACATCGCTGCTATCAATCCGAATGGCGGAGCGATCCACTTAATGGCGAGGTTACGTGATTGACGCGCCAGCCCGAGTCCGATTCCAGTAAGACTGGTAAACATCGGATGCGAGAACGGCGCTAAGAACCCGCGGAGAATGAAAACGAAGGTCAAGGTTCCGCCGCTCTCCATTACCGCTTTGCCGTAGTACTGGATGTTTTCCGTCATCGCGAAGCCCAAGCCAACCATGGCGGCATAAACGATCCCATCGATCACGCCGTCAAACTCGTCCTTCTTAGCGAAGAAGAAGATGACAAGAATCAGAGCCTTGGAACTCTCTTCAACTATTGGCGCGGAGATGACCGCCCCAAACGTGTGGCCCGCTCGAGCGCTGTTCGTCATCAATTGCACCGCCACATCGCTGGCCGTATTTAGAAAGAAAGCGAAGAACACAGCCACCAGCGCGCCCCAAAAGAACGCGGTGGCCAGCATCCAGGCCGGCTCCGCTTCATAACGGTCAATCCAAAGAACCAGCACGAGATAGATGGGAACGGGAAGGATCGCCGACACCATCCCAATCAAGAGCGCAATTGGTCCCGTCTCAACTCCGATCAATAAGAGAACGATCAGTCCGAGCAGCAGCGCGATAAGAATTGCGATAACTCCGGCTACGATCTTGATGGCAGTCTTGGCGCCGGAGGACCTGGCAGGAAGGGGGCGAACAAAGGCGTTCGGAGCTCGAGGATCATTCATCATGACGAACTGCCTCACTTAAAAAGAGAGTAATTAGATCCGACAAAAAAACTCTACTTCGTTTTAAGAAACAGAACACGTGCTGCTGGAACCTCGCAACTGCGGTTGCGGCTGAGTATATACAGAGAACGATTCCAGCGCGAGCTTTGGTAGGACAGACATTCCTGCCTGTCTTTTGAGTGGTTCTTGGTTTAGCGCGCGCAAGTTTGGCTGCGGCCGCCGTCAACTGAATAAGTCGCGCCCGTGATCCACGAGGCGCGATCTGATGCCAGGAAGAAGATCAGCTCGGCAACTTCTGCTGCCTGGCCAACCCTGCCCAGCGGGTGCGTTGTTTTCGAGTGTTCGAGAAACGCGTCGTAGTCTTCCTGATTCATGCCGCCGCGCTTATGAATTTCGGTAACGACCACGCCCGGGTTCACCGCGTTAATGCGTACTCCCTTCGCCGCCAGTTCGAGCGCGGCGCAACGTGTTAATTGATCGAGTCCGGCTTTGGAAACGCAGTAAGCCAACACGCCAGGAAACGCGCGCAAACCTGTCACGCTGGAAACGTTGACGATGTTGCCGCGTCTCTCAATGATTGCAGGCAACGCCTTTTGCATCAGTACGAAGGGTGTGCGCAGGTTGATTTCGAGCATCGCATCCCAGGCGGATAGCGAGGTGGTTTCAACGGTGCCTGAAGAGATATGACCGGCGGCGTTCACCAACACATCGATGCCGCCAAAGCGTTCTACAGTTTTCGCGACTACTTTGTCCGTTTCACCCGCTTGCGACAAGTCGGCCTGAATCGCGAGAAATTGCGCTCCCGCGTGCTCGACCTGCTTTTGAAGTTCAAATAATGCCGTTTCGTCTCTGCCCACTGCCGCGATGCTAGCGCCGGCTTCGGCAAATCTGAGCGCCGTAGCTTTGCCAATGCCGGAAGTAGCGCCGGTTACAAGCAGAATCTTTTTCGCTAGCTCTTTTTCCATGCTTGGTCCTTTGCGTCAAATGTGGCTGGTGTTGAAACCCGTCTCGTGTTGCCAGCCATCATATATTGACAGCACAATACTAAAAAGCCGACTATTATGTGTCCTTTAGCTGAACGCAGTTCAAGTTTTCGTGTTCCACCTGCCGGCCATGGCACCGTTGATGTTGAATTGGCCGCTTAAACTATCCCCTGAGAGTAGCGAACTTTGCGCAACAATTCCGCGGATGATTTTTTTCCCAGAGCCGCTCGCACGAACATGCGTGGGTCAGGCGACCCTGCGCGCCGGCGCGCTCCGCGGGCGCGGATGCCATCGAGCGTCGGCTACCTGCTCGCCGCTTTTGTAGCCGCCATCGCTTTGTTCTTTGGACTATGGTGGACTTTCAGTGGTGGTGACGAGGCGCCGTGGATTCCAGCCGGACTAGCTGCCAGCGTTGTTTTGTTGGTCGCGCTGTCCGCGCGTGAAGTTGTCATGCGACGCGCCTGGACGCGTTATCTGTTGGACCAGGGCAACGAATCGTCCGCGCGGAAGAGTGGTGAACACCAGCGACCTGCGTCCAAATCGCCGTCCAGTTCATTGCTCTCCACCGCCTGGCGAAATATTCAGAAACAGTCTGATGAGGCTGAGGCGGGCGCGAACCCGGAAGCACACTTTGACGTCTTTCATCTTTGTCAGGACTACCTCGCGAGCGCAGACGACGCGCTCAGAGCTAACACTTTGTCTTCTGAGAAACGAAACTCAATCAGATCCGGACAGGAACGCGCCCGCGCCTTGCAGAAGCATCACCTGTTAACCTGGGCCAGGGATTCTTCACGCTCGTTGACCTACGAAGCGCAACAGCGTGCGCGCACCTCTGAACGAATTGAAGCCGCTAATCGCGCGCTACATTGCCTTGAGTCCGCGTTGCAGTATTATCCGCAGGAGACGGAGCTACTGGAATCAAGCGCGGCCATACGCGAATTTATCTCCTCGGTAAAAGTGGCCCACTGGGTGGAGCTCGCTGAGCGTTCAGCTTTCAAAGGTCATTACCGGCGCGCGATCGATCGTTATAAAGATGCGCTCTATTACCTGAGCCGAGGGAGCATGAAGGAAGAGGTGAGAGCCGCTAACACAGAACGAATCGGGCGGGAGATAGAATTATTGTGGGGCCGTTTGCTGTCGCAGAAGCGTGCGAAGGCCGAGGCTGCACCAGACGGCGGCAGGAATGACCAGGAAGGGGTGTCAGGATGATTTCGCAGCGGTGTCCGAAGTGTCGTAGTTCGCGCATCAGGAAAGGCTACAAGCCCACGCCATTGCTCTTTCGGCTGGTTGGCATCCATTACCTTTTGTGCAATCATTGCAACTTGCTTTTTACCGGCTTCGCAGTTCCCGGAACCGTTGGTCGTTCCGGCAGAAAACCCCCAGCTCGCCCTGATTCGGAAGTTAAGGAGCAACAAACAAATATGCGCGGCTCAAGCGCAACCAAAGTGTAATCTTCAGGTGTGAAGGCATCGATCCCTTCCGCCGCCACATCTTTGAGAGGTCGATAGGCAAGTTTGGCAGTTTGCGAGGTATGTTATGAAGAGAAGTTTAGTATTGATGGCGATTGTGGCTAGTTTGACTTTTCCCGGTCTGGTGCGACCTCAGGAGGCGCAAAGCTCGTCCGGTCAGGACGTAGCCCAATCTTCACCGCGGACCGGCGCAGGTGAATCCGGGATCGATGGTCAGGGGATTCGCAACTACCTGCTCGGCCCGGGCGACACGCTGGACGTCAGAGTGTTTGGCCAGTCTGATCTAAACGCCATTGTCGAAGTCGACAGCGATGGGAACATAAGCTCGTTGCCATTTCTGGAGGCGCCGATTCCTGCAAAGTGTCGAACGGAAAAACAAGTTCAGAAGGACATCACGAAGGCATACGAAAAATATCTGAACAAGCCGCAAGTGAGCGTGCGCGTTGCTGAGCGGAAGAGTCGGCAACCAGCAACAGTCTTTGGCGCTGTTCGCCAACCTACGCGCGTGCAGATGCAACGGAAAGTCCGGCTCAATGAGTTGATGGTCGTGTCCGGCGGCTTCACCGATCGCGCTTCAGGCACAATACAAATTCTCCATACGGAACCGCTCATGTGCCCGCAGCCTGGCGAAGAAGCGCTGGCAGCGCCGATTGACGACGCCAAGGCGCCGCTTGATATTGTGAAGATTGCAGATTTGAAAGCCGGGAAAGCACAGGCGAACCCTGTTATCCGGCCCGGCGACTACATCATCGTAACGGAAGCCGAGCCTGTTTATATCACCGGCAGCGTTGTTTCTCCCCAGGGAATTTTTCTGCGCGATCAGCTCACACTTAGCAGAGCTTTGGCGATGGTGGGCGGCGCGCGAAAGGAAGCGAAGATCAGTGACGTTCGTGTCTATCGTCAGAAACCCGGCGCTACCGATCAGGAAATGATTCGGGTGGACTACGCGGCCATCAAGAAGAATCAGAAGCCGGATTTCTTCCTTCAGCCATTTGACGTGGTCGAGGTTCCGGAAGCAAGCATGCTTTCATCAGCTCGCATCATGCCGACACTTTTTGGAGCTCTGACCGGAGGCTTGGGAAGTATGGTCACGAGTGGCGGCTCATCACTGGTGAACCGAGTGATCTATTAGTCACCAGCGGGAACAAGTGAGGGAAATAAGAGTTTCCTCCGGAAACGATTCGCTGGTTAGGAGTTAATAAATGAAACGCAGAAACGCGGCCGATGACAGGCGCCGCAGAAAAATGATTACGGTTCTTTGGACGGCGCTGCTGGCCATCGGGACCATCATCATGATTTACAAGGAGATGACGGCCGTACTCTACATCGTGGCCACGGTCGGCGTTACGGCGCTGTTGGTGGTAGTAGCGATGGCCGATCTTAGTGCCTCTGAAAAACTCACCAACGACAGTCGCCGCGGCAATGATTCAGCCGCGATTGGCAGCGGCATAACCTCTACGTTTGGCGCCAAACAGTCCTGAAGAACAGATCGGCGCGGCCCGGCTGCGCGCAGTTTCTACAAAAATTTCCTCTACCCCGCATAACCAATTTTTATCGCAATTTTGTTTGGTCAAGGCGTTGAAAGTTTAATCCGTCTGTTGCATAATCCGCCTGCGTTCACCTCCCCGGTGAGCGAAGTGGTCGCGTGGGGTGAGGACACGTGGCCTTAGGGTGGGGGCTGTGGGAGGCCCCCGCCCGCTTTTTGTTTTTGTGTGTGAATTTTCGAATCTGCTTGACGTAGGATCACAGCAGCGTAAAATCCGGCAGGTTCAAAAAACGAGACAGGGAGAGAATTGAAATACTAATTTCGGGCCATTGAGCTTGGCTAGCAGGATGCCTCTACTCGATCGAACAAGGCGAAAGTTTAAGCTCTGGTTGTACAAGGGCGGTAGGCAGTCGGCTTCCAACGACGACCGCCCCGGCGCTCACAAGCAACATCCCTGGTGGCAAGTGATGTGCTTGACGGGCGTCGACTATTTTTCGACACTCGGTTATCAACCGGGCATCGCCTTTCTCGCCGCGGGCGCGCTCTCACCAATCGCCACGCTCATTCTGGTGCTGCTCACTTTGCTGGGCGCTTTACCAATCTACAGTCGAGTTGCCCAGGAGAGTCCGCACGGCGAAGGCTCGATCTCAATGTTGGAGCACCTGCTGTCACGCTGGAAGGGCAAGCTCTTTGTACTCGTGCTGCTCGGTTTTGTGGCCACAGATTTTATTATTACCATCACGCTCTCGGCGGCTGACGCTACCGCACACATCATTGAAAATCCCTTCACACCCGAACTGCTTAAGCATCAAATGGGAATCACACTGGTTCTCGTGGCTGCGTTGGGCGCGATCTTCCTGCGAGGTTTCAAAGAGGCAATTGGTATTGCCGTAATTCTGGTGGGGATTTATCTGTTGTTGAATTTGGTCGTGATAGGCTTCGGGCTATTTCAATTGGTCACACATCCCCACTACTTTCCGGAATGGAAACAGGCTCTGACTCAGCACCCGAGAGTGCACGGCAATATTTGGTTGATTCTCGGCATCTCGTTAATACTTTTTCCCAAACTCGCCCTTGGCCTTTCAGGTTTTGAGACTGGCGTCGCCGTGATGCCGCTCGTTAAGGGCGACGAAGATTTAAGCGAAGCCGACTGGGGTGATATTCACTCGACCCGAACCGGTCGGGCTCCCGAACCACATACTCTCCACCTGCTTGAAGGCCGCATCAAGAATACGCGCAAGCTGCTGCGATACGCGGCGCTGATCATGAGCGTGTTTCTGATTACCAGCAGCCTGGTGACCACGCTCATCATTCCAGCGGACAAGTTTCAGGTGGGCGGTGAAGCAAACGGTCGGGCGCTCGCATATCTCGCCCATCATTTCTTCGGCGATATCTTCGGCAGCGTTTACGACTTGAGCACCATCGCGATTCTCTGGTTTGCCGGTGCTTCTGCCATGGCCGGTCTGCTCAATATTGTGCCGCGATACCTGCCGCGCTATGGCATGGCGCCACAGTGGGCGCAGGCTACGCGCCCGCTCGCGCTCGTCTTCACTCTTATTGCTTTTGCCGTGACAGTAATTTTTAACGCTGACGTTGACGCCCAGGGCGGCGCTTATGCCACGGGCGTTTTGGTGCTGATGACGTCCGCGGCAATTGCCGTGACTCTAGCTATCCGCCGGCGCGGTCAAAACTGGATCCCGTTCCTAGTCATCGCAATTGTCTTTGCGTATACCACGGTTCAGAACATTCACGAGCGGCCCGAGGGAATCAAGATCGCATCATTCTTCATTCTCGCAATCGTAGTGGCGTCGTTATTCTCCCGTGTCTGGCGCTCCACTGAACTGAGGGTCGAACGCATTGAGTTGGACGACGTTGCCCGGGAGTTTGTGCGCAAAGCGGCAGCGGGCACGGTGCGCATTGTTGCCAATCGTCTCGACACCGGCGACGCGCTTGAATATGAGATCAAGGAACGCGAGAAGCGCACCGATAATCACATACCGGAGCACGAGCCGATTCTTTTCTTTGAAGTGACACCCGGCGACGCGTCTGAGTTCTCCGGGGTATTGCAGATTCGCGGCGAAAACGTGGACGGCTATCGCGTGCTCCGCACCGTATCGCCCGCCGTGCCCAACGCGATTGCTGCTTTTCTGCTCTACCTGCGCAATGAAACCGGGAAGTTGCCGCACGTCTACTTCGGCTGGAGCGAAGGTAATCCGCTTTCGTACTTAATGAAGTACATCGCGTTTGGCGAAGGGGATACAGCGCCGGTTACGCATGAAGTGTTGCGGCAGGCTGAAAAGGATCCAGAGCGTAGGCCGATTGTTCACGTTGGTGGCTGATCAATCCTGGTTGATCAGGGCGGAATAGGGGAGTAACATCCCTCGGTCTTGAAAATTAATATGTCTGCCGAAGTCATTCACGCACCAGCGCGACTGACGCGGGGGAACCACTGTTTCGCTTCGGCGAAACACGGGGCGAATCACAGGGCGCTCAACGGTGAGTCACTTTGTGTAGAACACTTCCAGTTCGAGCCCGACAGCTAACCTCGTAGGCCCAAAGGAAGGGCAGTTCCTCGTCCTATTCAGGCGTCGGGCTAATTGCTCGGCGCTTTTTCGTTTGTAGGACAGGCATTCCTTCCTGTCCCGAGTTGTTGCGCAGAACAGGCATTCTGCCGGTTCACTTTGAATAAACAATAGAGGGACAGACAGGAATGTCTGTCCTACTTAAGAAAGATCCATGATGGCATCATTAAAGCGTTTTCTGGTTGGCAGTCCGATGCGGACTGAGCAAGCGATCCATGAACGCTTGAACAAGAAAACCGCGCTCGCAGTTTTTTCCTCCGACGCTCTTTCGTCGGTCGCTTATTCAACTGAGGCTATTCTCCTGGTTCTGCTGGCGGCCGGCACGATCGCAATTGCTTATCTCCCGTTCATCGCGATTGGCATCACCCTCCTGCTCGGCATTCTGGTCCTTTCTTATCGTCAAACTATTCACGCCTATCCTTCGGGAGGCGGCGCCTACATCGTTGCCAAAGATAACTTGGGCACACAGACAGGTTTGGTCGCTGCTGCATCCCTGCTCGTCGATTACATTTTGACGGTTGCGGTATCGGTTTCCGCCGGAGTTGCGGCTATCACTTCCGCAGCGCAGGGTACGCGGTTCGCCTTCTTCCAAGAGCATCGCGTGTCGCTTTGCATTTTCTTTGTTGCCTTCATCGCTGTCATTAACCTACGCGGCGTGCGTGAGTCGGGTGCATTTTTTGCCGGACCCACTTACCTGTTCATCTTGTCAATGCTGGCACTGATAGCGGTCGGCTTTATTCGCTACTGGACTACAAAGCAGGTGATGGCCACCCCGACGGAACTTTATTTCGATCAGTCAGTCGGGACTGTAGCCCACCACGCGCTAACAAGTGGGGCCTTGCTCTGGTTGCTGCTCCGGGCGTTTGCCGCAGGCTGTACGGCGTTGACAGGCGTAGAGGCTATCTCAAACGGCATTCCGGCTTTCAAACAGCCGGAGTCAAAAAACGCGGCAACCACGTTGACGTTCATGGCCGTGGTCATGACGATAATGATCATCGGCTCCGGGTTTCTGGCTTACAAGTTAAACGCGCATCCGCCGGGCGTGGACGAGACATTGCTCTCTGCCATGGGGCGTCACGTGTTTGGGGCCGGCATTTCTTACTACGTACTCCAAGCCGCGACCGCCGCAATCCTGATCCTTGCAGCTAATACTTCGTTCGCAGACTTTCCGCGGTTGGCCAGTTTGCTAGCGGCTGATCGTTTCCTGCCGCGGCAGTTGGCCAGTCGTGGCGATCGGCTGGTGTTTTCCAATGGCGTGCTCGTGCTCGCCCTGTTTGCTTCAGTTCTCATCGTGATCTTCAAGGGCAGCGAGCAACGGATGCTGCCGCTTTACGCGCTGGGCGTGTTTATCTCCTTCACGCTTTCGCAGGCTGGCATGGTGATTCACTGGAAGCGCTTGCGCCAGGTCGATGAAGCGGAGAGCCGCATCAGGGAAGAAGAGGAAATACATCGCACGGAAACGGCCGACACGGGCGCCGCCAGCCATGAAGCAGAACGCCTACAGGCAATCGAACGCGACAAGGGCGGCAACTGGTTGCTTTCTATCATTGTCAACGCGACTGGCGCTTTGGTTAGTTTCGTGGTGCTCGTAATTATCACTATAACTAAATTCACGCATGGCGCCTGGGCGGTGGTGCTTTTAATACCACTGATTGTCTTGATGTTTCGCTCGATAAGAAAGCATTACCTCGACATTGCCAGGCAGTTGTCGACCGAAGGAGTCGTTCCTGAGATTGCCATCGCAAAACATCAGGTGCTGGTGCCAATCTCGGGTATACATCGCGGCGTGATCTTCGCGCTTGAATATGCCAAGTCGAGTGCTCCCGGGCACGTCACTGCCGTCTACGTAGACTTCAATGAGGAAGCGACGGAGAAGTTGCGAGAGAAGTGGCCTCGTTGGGGCGCCGGAGTTGAGCTCGTGATTCTG
>JANLYZ010000304.1:0-14381 GCA_031365905.1 Chloracidobacterium sp.
ATTGGTGAGGTATGTGAACTCGCCGGTGTGCAGGCGCATGTGCTGCGCTATTGGGAGTCGGAGTTTACGATGCTGGCCCCGCAGAAGAACCGCGCCGGACAACGGGTTTATCGCAAGCGCGATGTTGAGATCGCACTGCGCATCAAGGAACTGCTTTACGAAGACCAGTACACGATCGCCGGGGCCAAGAAGCGACTGGCAAACGATCTGCGGGCCGGTGGAAAACTGAGGATACTTTCGTCTGAAGGTGAAGAAGGTCCCGAAACGAACGGATCGCAAGCGACTTCAGAAGAAATGGGTACGGCTGCTATTCGTTCACCCTCCGCAGGAAGAACCGCCGAAGACCGCAAAGCCCTTCGTAAGGTCTCCAAGGAATTGCGTGAGATTCTGGCGCTGCTTGACGCACCCTCAAAGAGACGCTGAGTCGGATCGATCAATGATTAGCCGCAGATTTGCGCGGATGAGCGCGGATCAGATCCAGACAAAAGCTGGACCAAACATCGATCCGAGAAATCCGGAGCCCGTTCCTTCTTATTTCTTGATCTAATCCGCGTCCATTCGCGTGAATCCGCCGCTGATTATTCTGACACGCAAACTAACAGTTTGCGCTACAAGTTTTTTGCGGAGATACTAGGGGCGGCTTTAACGGGACGTGGCGCAGCCTGGTAGCGCGCACCCTTGGGGTGGGTGAGGCCCCGAGTTCGAATCTCGGCGTCCCGACCAGTTTGGGCTTCCAATCAAGTTTGATTGGAAGCCCTTTTTATTTTTGGAGTGCAATATGACAGGCGTTCATGATACAGAACCGAGCGCGGTAGCGCCGGATGCCAAAGTCAACTGGCTAAACCGGCGGATTCTCGGAGTGAGAAGCAACTTTAGTGAATCATCGTTCGCCGAACGTTATCACCCGAAGTTGACTCTGGCATCCGGCGCTACCGCGCTCGGTTCTGTAACCGGTTCAGTCCTTCAACTCACCGATCACAATTGGTGACGTGAGCGTTTTGTGCACCGGACACTTATGCGCAATTTCCTGGAGGCGTGCGACCTGCTCCTCGCTCAAGTCTCCCGCAAACGAAACAGAGCGCTCGATGCGATGCACGTAGTCTTCAGTTTCTTTGGTGCACTCCGTGCAATCCTTCGCGTGAATTCTTTGTTGGCGCAGACGCACTGTCACGCGCTCGAGCGGCCAGCCTTTTCTTTTCGCGTACAGTCGCGTCGTCATCGAAATGCAACTGCCAAGCGCACCAAGTATCAGCGTGTAAGGGTCCGGCCCCGCGCCTTCACCACCAACGTCAAGAGGCTCATCAGTGATCAGCGTTTGGTTATTGCCGTAACGAACTTCATTCTGCAAGTTTGCAAGAGAGGTAACTATGACTTCGCTCATAATGAACACTCCGGACGCAGACGTGTTGTTGGAACAGTCGTATTCTGCGCTGACTCACCGCTTGCAGTCATCTCTTTTCAACCGCTAAACTCCATGCGCCCTAAGCAAACAACTTAATTTCCGGTTCGATGTTTCGAATCGCCGAGGCTATAGCAAATGAAGATTCATGAGTATCAAGGTAAAGAACTGCTGCGGAAGTTTGGCGTGCCGGTGCCGCGCGGAATCGTCGCGCGCACACCGGAAGAGGCGTTTCAGGCCGCTAAAGAACTGGGCACAGAGATTGTCGTAGTTAAAGCGCAGATTCATGCGGGTGGCCGTGGCAAGGGCGGCGGCGTCAAACTTGCGAAGAGCCCGGAAGAAGCGCGCGACCTCGCGGAGAAAATCCTCGGCATGAATCTGGTTACGCACCAAACCGGGCCGGAAGGTCGCGAAGTTCGCGTGCTGCTGATTGAAGAGGGCTTGCCGATCGACAAGGAGTTTTACCTCGGAATTGTTTTGGATCGCGCGTCGGGGCGGCCGGTCTTTATGGCTTCCGAAGCTGGTGGCATGGACATCGAGGAAGTCGCCGCCAAGACTCCGGAAAAGATTTTGAAAGAGACGGTTGATCCGGCAGTTGGTTTTCGCGCGTTTCAGGCGCGCAAGCTCGCGTTTGGTTTGGGCATTGCTTCTGACTTGATTACTCAAGCAGTGAAGTTTATGCAGGCGCTCTACACCGCTTACGAACAGATGGATGCATCGTTGATGGAGATCAATCCGTTCCTCTTGACGAAGGACAACCGGCTGATCGCGCTCGATGCGAAGGTAAATTTTGACGACAACGCCATGTTTCGTCACAAGGATTTTCCCGCTCTGCGCGATCTAAACGAAGAAGAACCACTGGAGATCGAAGCGTCGAAATTCGATCTCAACTACATCAAGCTCGACGGCAACATTGCCTGCATGGTCAACGGCGCCGGCCTGGCGATGGCAACGATGGATATCATCAAGCTCGCGGGCGGCGAGCCGGCAAACTTTCTCGACGTCGGCGGCGGCGCTTCACAGGAGCGCGTGGAAGCCGCGTTTCGCATTCTGCTGGCCGACGAAAACGTTCAGGCGGTTCTGATAAATATCTTTGGCGGGATCGTTCGTTGCGACATGGTGGCGCGCGGGGTGGTCGAAGCGGTTAAGAAATTGGGTATACAGGTTCCGGTTGTGGTGCGGCTGGAAGGAACGAACGTCGAAGAGGGCCAGCGCGTGATTCGGGAATCAGGTTTGAACTTCACGGTTGCCAACGGCATGCAGGACGCGGCGGAGAAAGTGGTTGCACTCGCAGCTTAGCGGGTGGGCCGAACACGGAAGGCGGCGAAGCCGCGCGGTCAGTTATCGCAGGATGAGCCGTCAAAAACTATTTCGAATCATTGTTCAAATCAGCCGCTTTGGCCTGGCCGCACTTTTTCTTTTCACTGCGGGCGCGAAGCTTTGGATTGTTAAAGCCTTCACCGCAAATGTAGGTGAACTCCTCGCCGCCTCAGGTTTCAATTATGCGCGTTGGATGTGGCCCGTAGCGCTTGGTGTCATTGTTCTTGAACTGATCACCGCGGCGTTGCTCCTGCTTCCGCGCACGGTTCGCACCGGCGCATTGATCGCGGGGCTGTTGTTGGTTGGTTTTGCCGGCTACGCTCTCTACTACGTTTACGTGTTACACGGTGAGCCGCTCGAATGCGGTTGCTTTGGTGGAATCATCGCAAGCCAATTGGGAGTGAAAACTACTTTGCGCAATCTCGCGTTGCTCATTCCGGCGGTTCTAGTTTTCTTTGGTTACCGGCGTACCAAAGGTAGGGCGCAGGGTGATCAATTTGAACTTCCATCGGTTCTGCCTGTAGAGTGAGCGACGCCAGGCAAACAGATTGCGATTTTGATAGATAGGGTTGGAGCGCCGCAAACTATCAATTTGCGTTACACAAACTATGAGCATTCTTGTCGATAAAAATACGCGCCTGCTGGTGCAGGGACTCACCGGCAAAGAAGGAACGTTTCATGCGAAGCAGATGGTTGAGTATGGAACGAACATCGTTGGCGGCGTGACGCCCGGCAAAGGCGGAACCACTCACGAGGGCATTCCCGTTTTCAACACCGTCGCCGATGCCGTGAAGCAGGCAGGTGCCAACGCTTCGGTCATCTACGTGCCGCCGGCCTTTGCTGCCGACGCGATCATGGAAGCGGCTGATGCCGGCATTCCAGTGGTCGTGTGCATCACTGAAGGCATACCAACGCTCGATATGGTGAAGGTGAAGGAATACCTCGCCGGCAAGGCAACGCGACTGATCGGTCCAAACTGTCCCGGCATCATCAGCCCCGGCAAATGCAAGATCGGAATCATGCCCGGCCATATTCATCGCGAAGGGCGCATCGGCGTCGTTTCCCGTTCCGGCACGCTCACATATGAAGCGGTCGGACAATTGACGGCACTTGGAATGGGTCAGTCGTCTGCGATTGGCATTGGCGGCGATCCAATCGTTGGCACTACGCACGTCGATGCGCTGCAACTTTTTCAAGCGGACGACGAGACAGACGGCATCGTGATGATAGGAGAAATTGGCGGTACGGCTGAAGAGGAAGCGGCGGCGTTTGCGAAAGCGAATGTTACCAAACCAATTGTCGCGTTCATTGCCGGACAAACAGCGCCGCCGGGACGTCGCATGGGACACGCGGGCGCGATCATTGCCGGCGGGAAGGGAACTGCGGCGGAGAAAATGGCGGCGCTTACAGCAGCAGGGATTCATGTAGTCAAGTCACCGGCAGATATTGGGACGGGAATGAAGGAAGCGTTAGGCGCAACAGTATCAGGCTAACGGTTGAGGCAATTGAGATGACGCGGAAACGGTTCTTACTTTTCGCAGCCTTACTTACTTTCGTCGTATTCCTTAGCTGCCTGGCATTGCATGAATATCTTTATTCCTTCGATCCGTACAGCTGGGCTTTTCCGGGCAAAGAATCAGATGTAAGTCGCAGCTTGTTCCTGCAGCGTGCTCGTCTTTATAGAGTAGTTGGAGTGGTTTCGTTTTCGTTGACGGTTGTGTTTGGAGTAGCAGCATGGTTAAGCAAGGCAGCAGAGAGACAAACAGGAAGTAATTCATGAGGAGAAAATAGCAACTTGGGTAACCTAACATTCGCAATCATCAAACCTGACGCGGTGCGCGCGGGACATACCGGTAACATCATTCAGCGCATCAGCGACGCCGGCTTCAAACTGCGCGCGATGAAAATGCTGCACCTGAGTTTGCGCGAAGCAGAAGGTTTCTACGCCGTGCATCGTGAGCGACCATTCTTTGGCGGCTTAACGGAATTCATGTCGGGCGGGCCGTGCGTCGTCATGGCGCTCGAAAAAGAAGGCGCTGTAAAAGCTTGGCGCGACTTGATGGGCGCGACCGATCCAGCGAAAGCTGACGAGGGAACGATTCGGAAAGAGTTTGGCGGGTCAGTTGGAGAAAATGCCACACACGGTTCCGATTCCGATGAAAATGCGGCCATCGAAATTGCCTACTTCTTTAGCCAGCTCGAACTGGTGTGAGCCCGCGTTTTGGAGTGCGGTGACTTGTCACCGCTTTAGTACGCGGCGGCTCGATGCCGCGCTCCATAAGCAAGCCTGCTCCAACCAGTCAGCGCGGTCCAGACTTGGTCGCGACAGGTCGCGACCGACCAAAGGGGTGACAGGTCACCGCACTCCAAAGTTATGCGACGTTGTCCCAAATGCAGTCGTGAGTTTACCGATGAGTGGCTGACCTTCTGCACGCAGGATGGCAGCACGCTGGTCGATATGCCCGCCGGCATGGCGGCTGAGCCGCCCCCGACCTGGGTGCGTCCCATGCCACCGAGCGTGAGCCCAAGTGAGCAACCGACGCTCGACCTGCCGGACCGTTATACGCCGCCGCCGGTGCAGTACATTCCGCCGGCGCCGCTGCAGGGTGGCTGGATGCCGCCGCCACCGCCGGCCTTTCCAACCGCTCCGCAACAGAGCCTCGCCGCTGCGTCGCTCATCTTAGGGATTGCCAGCGTGACGGTTGGGCTATGTTGTTATTTTGGTATCTTGACAGCGCCGACTTCGCTGGTTCTCGGCATTGTCGCGTTGGTGCAAATTAAGAATGACCCGGCGAAATACGGCGGCAAGGGGTTAGCCATTGGCGGCATAGTTACGAGCGCTGTTTACTTTGTAATTCTCGCCTTGATAATTACGTTTTGGGGACTGGTTTCCCTTGGCAGCCTTCGCTGAGCCTCACGTCCTCTTACAATCATCGGGATGCCAGACGCGCAGTAACAAACTTGAACTCTCCGTGCCACCTCGGTGTCCTCTGTGCCTCTCGGGGTGATTCTTTTTGCGCTCGGTTGACTTCACCACTGAGACACAGAGGACACAAAGGTGGCACAGAGGAAAATAAAATTAAGCAGTCCCAAGACCGCACCAATTCGCAACCGTGAGTGAATCACGATAAAATCGAAAGCGTCCCAGCACGTAAACCCGACAACCAGAAAGAGAAGCGACTGTGAAGCGCTGCCCAACCTGCAATAGAACTTTTACGGAAGAGCACCTGAGTTTTTGTGTCGAAGACGGCACCCCACTCTTAAACGCTGAGGTGCCTGAGGACGAAGCGACGGTCGTTCGGTCTTCGCCCGCGGGTGGTTCAACTGGCGCATCCGACTCGGGCTCGTCGAGCGAAGGCGAGCCCCGACCGTATCAACCGCCCGGTTCTTACGTTCCTCCCGACTCATACAATCAACCCAAGCGGAGAACGTGGCCATGGATTCTGGCTGTCCTCGCAATTGTATTCGTCGTGTTGGCCGGTTTGGGAATTGCAGCGGCGGTGTTCATCCCACGTATGATGCGCGCGTCACACACGAATGCGAATTACAATGCGCCTGATGAGCGGCGCAGCGGTAATCTAAATTCCAATACGAACGGCAGCGCCAATTCAAACCTGAATTCAAATTCCAACTCCGACAATTGGAACACGAACAAGTCAACCGCTGAAGACACCACACCGCCGCCAACGGACGAGTCGCAAGTGTTGTCGGATCTCACGGATTTGGAACACGAGTGGACCGTCGCCAACATCAACGCAGATAAGAAGAAGTTGGATCGCATTCTCGCGGATGATTACGTTGGCACCGTCCAGGGGAAGTCGCAGGGCAAGGCGGATTATCTGAAGACGGTCAAGCGCGATACGTCTATTCAGAAGTGGGCGTTTGAGAATCTGAAGGTTGTTTTGAAAAGCGATCGTGCTACGCTAACGGGAAACTTACGTTTGGACGTCAAAGACGAGCAGGGTCAAAGCCAGTCCCCAGCTTTTCGGTTCACTGATAAATTTGTGTGGCGGGATGGCAGATGGCAGGCGACTGGCTCGGAAGTGGAGCCTTTGAAAACGGACGGATGACGAACGACGGGTGACGGACGACCGGATCGCCATAGGTATTGGTCAGCGGTCGGCGGTCTTCGGTCAAGGGTTTAAGAACATGTCAATCATTAGCGACGTAATTGATTCAACTAAGGCAATCATCCAGGGAATGGGCGTGACTCTGTCCTACATTCCCAAACGGAAGTGGACGGTGCAGTATCCCGAGGAGCCGGTCACGATGCAGCCGCGTTATCGTGGGCAGCACTTGCTGCACGTGGATGAGTTAGGCCGCGAGAAATGCGTAGCCTGTTTTCTTTGCGCCGCGGCGTGTCCCTCCGACTGCATTTACATCGTCGCCAAAGACGATCCGCGTCTGCCCGAAGAGCGCATCGGCGTCGATGAACGCTATGCCGAGGTTTATAACATCGACTACGGCCGCTGCATTTTCTGCGGTTACTGCGTTGAGGCCTGTCCCAAGGACGCAATCACTCACGGCTACAACTTCGAACTTTCGGTTTATAACCGCGCGGACCTGTTAAAGACGAAAGATGACTTGCTGATCACGAAGCAGGTGCAGTCGAGAAACTATCGCGTGGCCTCATCGCACGAAGACGTCGATTCAGAATACAAAGAAGTGGGACCGGAGTGAGCAGTTAAGAGATACTTACACAACTAGAAACGACGGAGTTTTGATGGGAGGCCAGAAAAATGAGTGAACAAGGATGGACAAAGGATAGACCGTTAGCTACCGGACTCTATCGGGTACGGCCGACAGTTCAAACGAAGGTGGGAGGGTGATTGGAGTAAGGGAAGGGGGCCTATTCAATTTCATGGGCCACGAAGAGATTCTGAAGATGGATGAGCACTTTCACAACTGCGAGTTCAAAAGTGTGGAAAACGGCTATGGTAGTTCGGCGTAGCCTTTGACCCAACAACGGCGAGGTCAGCATTCCTTCTTAACCTTCAGTGAAGGTGCAAGTACGTCTGCCGCCCGCTAAAGCGTGCTAGATATCAGATCAACAAATCTGCCTGCGGCCGAAGCTGCGCCCTGCAACGAATGCTGTGATAGGATTTCGACATGAAACAATTATTCTCTGCAAGTGTTTGGCGTGAAGGCGAATGGTTTATCGCTCAGTGCGTTCAGGTAGATGTTGCGAGCCAGGGCGCCACTGAAGATGAGGCTTTCGACAATCTACGCGACGCACTCGAACTTCACTTCACACCGCCTGTAGCCACGATATCGCCGCGCGTGCGAGACATTGAGGTCGATATCCAAGCCGCATGAAACCTCTGCCATTCCGAGAGGTTAAACGTAAATTACAAGCAGCAGGCTTTGTAGAGGTAGGCCAAACAGGCAGCCACATAAAGTTTGCAAAGACAACCGCTGCGGGGACGCGCACGGCGACGGTACCCCAGCACAGGGAAGTTGCCGCCGGAACAGTGCGCAGCATTCTGCGCCAGGCCGGAATAAACGCCGAAGACTTTGACGCACTCTAACCTTCCGCTTCGCCTTTTTCTTTTACCTTTTTCACTTTACCTTTACTCTATCGTCGATGCCCTACCGCGAACTTCATTACCACTGGGAATACGATCTAAGGGCCAGCCCGGAAAGATTATGGCCGTTCGTCGCTGACACGAATCGTTTTAATCGGGATACCGGCGTGCCTTCCGTGGCACCTGCTAAAACGACGCGCGAGCGACTGAAGAATGCGCGGCGGCGGCTGCGGCTTTCGATGTATGGAATGGCAGTCGAGTGGGAAGAGCAGCCGTTTGAATGGGTCAGGCCAACGCGTTTCGGCGTGGCGCGCACTTACAGCAAAGGGCCCATCACTGAAATGCGCGCGCTCGTTGAACTGGAGACACGCCCGGACGGCGGCACCAAACTGAGTTACGACTTCCGCGTGAAGCCCCGCTCTTTCGTGGGCGCTTTTCTGGTTTCGCTGCAAGTTAAATTTTCAACTGCGCGACGCTTTGCAAAGGCGTTTCGCGGCTATGACCAACTTGCCGGCGCTCCCGTGGAACCGCAGCCCGAGACGGATGTGGAATTGGATTCAGGCGTACAGAATCGTCTTGAGGTAATCGCGCAGAAGTTGCTCGGTGAAGGCGCTGATAGGGACGTGGTTGAGCGACTCGTGAGTTTTGTTGGCACCGCGGACGACTTTTCGCTGGCGCGCATTCGTCCTTACGCGTTGGCTGATGATTGGAAACTGCCGCGGCGCGCGGTGCTGGAAACCTGCTTGCGCTCCACGCGTTTTGGTTTACTCGATCTGCAATGGGAATTGCTTTGTCCGTTGTGCCGCGGCGCGGGCGAGACGGGCAAGTCGCTTAGTGAAATTAGTTCTCAGGTTCACTGCGAAACCTGCCGCATCGATTTCACTGTCAACTTCGATCGCTTCGTGGAAGTAACCTTCCGTCCGAACGCGCTGCTGCGGCAGGTGCAAACGCAGAACTTCTGCATGGGCAGCCCACAGAAGACGCCGCACATCGTGGCGCAACAGTTGTTGCCTTCGCGTTCGGCGCGCGAGTTGTCGCTGCCGCTCGAGCCAGGACGTTATCGTTTGCGCGCTCTGGAACTCTCCAGCGGACAGGACGTGAGCGTGAATAATGACGGACAGGCGAACGCGAGCGTCACGATAACGGAAACAGGCTGGCCTGATCACGAACTCAAATTAGCAGAGCGGTCGACGCTGAAACTGGAAAATGCGACGAATGCCGAGCAGCTCTTGATACTCGAGCGCCTCGCCTGGAGCGATCAATCGGCGACTGCCGCGGAAGTGACAGCCTTGCAGATGTTTCGTGATTTGTTTGCGAGCGAAGCCTTGCGGCCCGGCGAACAAATCTCGGTAGGCACCTTGACAGTCTTGTTCACCGACCTCAGAAACTCCACGCAGCTCTACCGCGAGATTGGCGACGCCACCGCTTTTGGACGCGTGATGAATCACTTCGACGTACTTCGAAAAGTGATTGCGGAAGAAGATGGAGCGCTGGTGAAAACGATTGGCGACGCGGTGATGGCTGTGTTTCGCCGGCCCGCGTCGGCATTGAAGGCATTGTTGAGCGCACAGGAAATGTTGGCGCTGCCCTCCGAAGGGATTGCGCCGCTGACCTTAAAAGCCGGTGTTCACACGGGGCCGTGCATTGCGGTTACACTAAACGACCGGCTCGATTATTTTGGTTCGACGGTAAACATGGCGGCCCGGCTCGAGGGCCTGTCGACGGGCGATGATGTGATCATCTCGAGCGCGCTTTACGAAGATCCGGAAGTGCGCGAGTTTATTTCCAGTGAAAACTTGCAGGCCGTGCAGTTTGAGATGTTGTTGAAGGGTTTTCAGGAAGAACGATTTGAACTGTGGCGGGTGAGCAAGGCGCAGGAGAAAAGCGCCACAGATTCGCACTGATAGACACTGATAAAAATCCGCAGCCCCGTAGCGTCTTAATTATGGTTTTTCATAATCCGTGAACATCTGTGTTCATCTGTGGCCGTATTCATGTCCAGTTAACTTTAGTCCAGCAAGACGATGTCACTTCTCGAAGCACGCAAAGTTTCCAAGGTCTACCAGATGGGAACCACGAGCGTCACCGCGCTCGACGGTGTTTCGTTGAGCATGAATGAAGGCGAGTTCGTCTCGATCCAGGGAACGTCAGGTTCCGGGAAAAGCACCTTGCTCAACATGGTCGGTGGTCTTGATCACCCCACCACCGGCGATGTGCTTTTCAATGCAAAGCCTTTGGCCCCATTCAGCAAGAAGGAGATGGCCCGATACCGTCGTTACTCCGTGGGCATGATTTTTCAAAACTTCAATCTTATTCCCACGATGACGGCAGAAGAGAATGTCGGACTGGCGCTGGCCTTCGGCGGCATTCGTGGCAGCGAGCGACGCGAGCGCGCGGCTGAGTTGCTAAACCGGGTGGGCCTCGCAGATCGTTTGACGCATCGTCCTTCGGAACTTTCCGGAGGCGAGCAACAGCGCGTGGCCATCGCGCGCGCCCTGGCAAACAATCCTAAAGTGCTGCTGGCGGACGAGCCGACCGGCAACGTTGATTCAACGCGCGCGCACGAACTGCTTGCACTGCTGCGGGAAATGGTTGATAAGGATTCGTTAACAATCCTGATGGTCACGCACGACCGCGAACTGGCTACCAGCTTTTCTGAGCGGATTATCCTGATGAAAGACGGACGCGTTGTGCAAGGATGAAGGCGGAAGGATGAATGATGAAGGATGAGGGCTGAAGGAAGACACGGAGACTCGGCGACACGGCGACAAGAACTTCTTTGCGAAGACATCTCCGTGTCACCGCGTCTCCCTGTCTCCGCGTCTTCCGTCCTCCTTTCCCCGGTGAGGTGACGCATGTCAAATGAAATGACTCTCGAAGCGCTACGCTCGGTGCCGCTCTTTGCATCGTTAACTGACGCGGCGACTATCGAGCTTCGCAGCTTGCTGGCGATCAAAGATGTGTCTGCGGGCACCGAGCTATTTCAAAAGGACGATAGCGGCGATGCCATGTATCTCATCGAGAGCGGCCGCGTGCGCATCAGCATCACCGATGAAGATCGCAAAGAGATAACACTTGCCGAGCTGGCCCAGGGAGACTTCTTTGGCGAGATGTCGATTATCGACGGACGAAAGCGATCGGCAGATGCGACGGTGATTGAGGCGGCCCGGCTCGCGGTTCTGTCCCGGCCGAATTTCCTGTCGTTTGTGCGCGCCAATCCCGACGTGGCGCTGGGAATGCTCGGCGCTTTGTCTGACCGGCTGCGGCGCACGGACGAGTTGATTCGCTCCCGCGTTTCGCGCAACGCCAACGAAGAAGAGCGCAAGCGAGCGACTGTGGCCGATCGTGCGGCAGATATGATTGCCGAGTTCGGCGGCAGTTGGAAATTCATCGGCGTGTCGATTGGCCTGATAGTGTTCTGGATCGTGTTCAATTCCTACATCCTTTTCAACGGGTTCGATCCGAAGCCTTATCAAATGCTGAATCTGGTGCTGGCAGTGATTGCCGGAATGCAGGCCCCGATCATCATGATGTCGCAGAACCGGCAAGGCGAAAAAGATCGCTTGCGCGCCGATTTGGATTATCGGGTTAACTTGAAAAACGAACTCTCGCTCGCGGAAGTACTGCGCCGCCTGGACGTGTTGGAAAGCGAACGACTGCCGAAGTTGTTTGAAGATCAGAACTCAAAACTAACGGAGTCGAAAGTCCAAAGTCCAAAGTCCAATGTCCAAAGTCCGCCATCTCAAGTTCAAAGCGCTACCTCAGGATCCCAGCCAGATTGACAACCCACAGTCGTCGAGATCTGGCTCGACACGTTTTTGCCTTGGACCTTGGACGTTGGAAATTGAACGTTGGACCAATTGAATGATTCAAGCAATCTTTTTTGATTTCAACGGCGTCATCATTGACGATGAGCGCCTCCATCTAAAGGCTTATCGGCAGGTCTTGATCGAGAAAGACATTCCGCTCACTGACGAGGATTATTTCGCATCACTGGGCATGGATGATAGGGCCTTCGTACGGGCCGCATACGCGCGAGCTGGACAATCGCTGAGTGATGAAGTGATGCATCTCCTAATCAAGCGCGAACATGAATTGCATCGCGAGTTCATCACGAATGATCTGCCGGTTCCTGCCGGACTGATTACTTTCATCAAAGCGGCCGCGCGTCACTATCAACTTGGCATTGTCAGCATGGCTGAGCGGAGCGAGATAGACTACGTGCTGGGCCTCGCCGGACTTACCAATCCGTTTTCGATTATTGTCAGTGCCGAGCCTGGGTTGAAACACAAGCCCGCGCCCGATTGTTATCAACGCGGCCTCGACGTGTTAGATGAAAAGCGCCGCCGGGCCCACGAACCGCCCTTGCTCGCGAGCGAATGTCTGGCGATCGAGGATGCGCCGCCGGGAATCGAAGCCGCGCGCGCCGCCGGCATGCGCACGCTGGGAATTACAAATACAGTTTCAGCGGATCAACTGCGCGCCGCGGGCGCGGAAGTTGTGACGGCGAGCATCGCGGATTGGACCGTTGCTGCGCTGCGCCACGTGTATGGGTAGCAAAGATATGGAGTGCGCCGGCAAAGCGAAGCGACGACGGCGCTTTGGATGTTTTGAGGAATAATCCAAAGCGGTGTCGCGCTTTGCTTGCCACCGCACTCCAAATAGAACATGAGTCTTCTAGACATACTTAAATTAGCCTTGCGAAATCTGCGACAGGCGAAACTGCGCGCGATATTGACAACGATGGGCGTGGTCGTCGGTGTCGCCGTGATCGTGACCATGGTTTCGTTTGGACTCGGCCTGCAACAAAACATGCTCTCGCGTTTCAAGGCGCTGGATCTTTTCAACGAGATCCAGGTCTTCGGTCGCAGCCTCGGGAGTTTGGTTGCAACCAGGGCGGGCCGAAATGAAAACGAGGGGCGCGATCGCCGCTCGCGTTTGAAGCCGGATGAGAAGCCGACGCGCATTCTCGACGGGGCGGCCGTTGCCGAGATTGCGAAGATTCCCGGAGTCGCTTACGTCGAGCCCAGCTTGACGATCTTCACCTTCGTCAGGGTCAACGGTCATTCACAAATTGAGTCTGTAGGCGGGGCGTCAGTGCCCAACGCCAGCGCTCGTTTCAAGGAATTCATCGCCGGGCAAATGATAAGCTCATCTACTGGCGGCGAAGCCGTCGTCAATGAAACGTTCGCCCGCGACTTCGGTTTTGAGAAGCCCGCCGACGCCATCGGCAAGACGATCGAGTTTCTTGCTGCACCCAACGAATCGTCCAGGCAGTCTCCCGGGCAATCGCCCGGTAAGCAGAAAGAAGAACCAGAACCATCTGGTTTCTTTGGGTTGCCGCTGGAAGAAGAAACGGCGACGGAGGCCGACAGCGGGGCGTTGGTGGCAAAGACATTTCGCATCGTGGGCGTCTTGAACGCGGAGGTTAAACAGGGGGCGGGCCAGGGGGGCTTGCGCGGGCTCTTTCCTGGCGCGCGCATCTACGTGCCACTGCCGGCGGCGCGCCAATGGTCGCTCGAACATCGCGGACCAATGGGCCAGGTGGCGCTGGCGTTGGCGCGCGAAAGCGGGACCTTTAGCGAATCGGAGAACGAAGGCTACGACTCGGCAATCGTCCGAGTTGACGATCCCATAGCGTTAACTGCGGTGCGCAATCGTCTAAAGGAGTTGGGCTTTGCTAGCTTCTCAATCGTCGATCAACTGGAGCAATTTCGCACGGTGTTTTTGATTATCGATTCTGTGCTGGGATTGCTCGGCGGGATTTCACTGCTAGTGGCTTCGTTTGGCATCGCCAACACAATGATCATGTCGATTCTCGAACGCACGCGCGAGATTGGAATCATGAAAGCGATTGGGGCCGAGGACCGCGAAATCAAACTAATCTTTTTTGTGGAGGCGGCGGTGCTCGGTCTGGTTGGTGGAGTAATCGGCGTGTTCTCGGCCTGGGCGATCGACGCGATTGCCAACCGCCTCGCCTATCGGTTCATTCTGAAACCGCAGGGCGCGTCGTTTGTCGACTTCTTTTCGCTGCCACTCTGGCTTTCGCTCGGCGCGATTCTGTTTGCGCTGATCGTTTCAATTCTTGCCGCACTCTATCCGGCCGCACGCGCCGCGCGCATCGATCCGGTGCGGGC
>JANLYZ010000321.1:0-4616 GCA_031365905.1 Chloracidobacterium sp.
CGTCCATTACGCCCCGGATGCCCACCCAATGTTACGCAGGGCTGCACGCAACCAGGTTTTCTTCCCGATGTTCTCGACGACAATAACAGTCCCACTATCAGTGACGATGGCAACACTCTCGCGTTTACGTCGAACCGAAACCTGGTAACCGCAGTTGGCAATACCGACTCAAACTTTGAGCTGTTTCTCGTTCGCACTACCAGCGGGTTTGCTCCCGGCTCGAACACTTACGTTCAGGGCACAAACACGGCGGATGTTTTCGTGACGCCCAAGACCTATTACGCGGTTACGCAGAATCCTTCACTCTCTGCCAACGGCAGTGTGGTAGCGTTTCTTTCCACCGGCAACCTGGCCGGCGGTAATAACGACACTGGTCATACCAACGGTAACGAAGAGATTTTTGTCGCGAATTTCTCGGGTTCAGCTTTAAGCAATGTGCGGCAGGCGACGAGGACAAAAGATGTTCCCAACCTGATTGTAAATGTGCTAAGCCCAGGCCGCCGCTTGAGTCGAGACGGGGCGCTGATCGCGCTCGAGTCGCTAATGGATGATCCCAAGGCCAACACCGCGCCTACTCAGACGTCGCGCGCAATTTTCGTTTACAACATCGCTGCCGACACCTTTGACAAAGTCGGTCAACGAGCCGCAGGATCCGGTGATTTTGGTTTTCTTAAGTTCCCGACGTTCACGGATTACAACCCCTCGCTGGCCCCGAGCACCCTGGTTTTTGGTTCTGCCTTAAACTTCAAAACCGACGGAACATTTCCCGCGGCGGATCAAGCGAGTACCGGATTGAATCCCACGAATCAGCCGCAGATTTTTTCCACGCAAATCCCAGTAAGCTCGTCGAGTACGTTTACCCGGCTGACCAAGAATCCCGTCGGAGGCTTCGGGATCATACGCCCGCTCACGAGCAAAACCCGCGAGCGAATCGCTTTCAGCCTCGCAGGCTCAGAACTTGGCGGTGGCAACGCTGATGGCTCAAGTGAGATATTTTTCCTGTTAACTCCACCCGCAACTCCGGATCAGGCAGCAGTGTTGGCTTTCTATACCGGTGCCAGCAACATGGGCCCGTTTGCAAGTGCGAATCCAAACGCGAGTCCAACACCGACCCCTGCTCCCAGTCCGAGCCCTGGAGATCCTGCGGGTCTCGCGCCGGGCGAATTGAGTATTGTGAGATCGACAGTGGGTCTGGCCAATTCTGACAAGGCTGCCGTCGGTGGTTCAGAGACCGCCCGCAGTCCGATACTGCCGGTAGAGCTAAACGGCGTTTCCGTTTCTGTGAATGGCGCTGCGGCTGGACTTTATTTCGTTGGTGATTCTCCGGCCGAGGGTATTCGTTTCGTAGTTCCCATCGGCGTATCGGGCGGTGTTGCGACCGTCGTCATAAATAATCGCAACCTTAGTGGCGGCACAGTGTATCGCGGCTTCGTACAGATCGTCGCTTCGCAACCAGACATCCATACCACGACAGATGATGCCGGCGGGACTGCCGAGGTTTGTAATGTGACGAATCCGATGGCAACGCTCTGTGTAGGACCGTTCCGCGTCATGAGCCCCGCCGACACTTCAGGTACTCTGGCGCCTACCAAACTCGAAATCAATATGACGGGCGTGCGCTTGGCTTCGGCCGCAGAAACCAAGGTTTCTTTTGTTAACGGCATGACGACGACCGATATCGTTCCGGATTCAGTGCGAGCGAATACCAATATGTTTGGGTTCGACGTGATCACTATAACTTTACCGGCGTCGCTGGCGGGAGCCGCACCCATCGATTACAAGATAATTGTGACAGTGACCAAGACCAGCGGGACATTTACCAGTAGGCCGGCGGCTACAGCGCCTCAGGTGACAATCATTCCCTAGGATCACGTTTTGAGCCGTGTGTTAAGACCGAACCCCGTACGCCCATTGCGTGCGGGGTTCTTTTCTTGCCGGCGACCAACGAAGAAGTGATACTATCTGGTTAGCAGTTCGTCCTGCCGCGCGCCTCCGGGAGAAGCGCCGGCGTTCCCTAAAATTTCTAATTCCGTTACTCACCAATGCGACGTCCGAATCCGATTCTGGCACTAGTGGCGCTACTGGCTTTTGTTGCGTCCAGTAATCCGTCGTCATTTAATCTGCCGGCCGCTGCGCAGGCGCGACAGATCAAGTGGCCCACGAGGACAATCCAGATTGCGCTTTCAAGTTCGCTCTCGTCTCCGTCGCCAGCTATCAAATCGGACAGCGACGTGCTTGGCGCAGTCCACCGCGCCCTTGCCAGTTGGTCACGCGCCGCCAACATCAATTTTGTCGAGGTTGCTTCAAAGAGTCAGTCCGTTAGCCCAGCGACCGGCGGCGATGGCGTGAACTTGATCACTATTGCCGGGACGAGTGACAACGTTGCACTTTTTACGGAAGGGAATACGACCGCGCGCACGCGCGTCTTTTACGATCTCGATACCGGCGAGATCAACGAAGCAGACATCGTTATCAACCCCTTTCCCTATTCGGAAACCGGCGCAGCCCTGCAGTTTTCAACCGACGGAACTCCGGGAACTTACGATCTGGAATCAACCCTCGCCCACGAGTTAGGACACCTGCTCGGCCTGAGTCATTCACACGTCATAGGCGCCACCATGCAGCCCTTGCAAGCGCTCAATGGAACCTATGGCCTGCCCGCGATCACCGAACGCACGTTGAGTGATTCCGATCAGACAGCTGTTCGCGGTCTCTATGGCTCGAAGGAAAAGACCGGCTCAAGCGGCTCCATTGCGGGAAGAATTCTTAGCAGCGTTGACGGCACTCTCTTGCCCGCCGCAAGCGCGCACGTTTGGATCGAAGACCTCGACAACGGCAAGGTCATCGCTAGTAGCGTTACCAACGCCGGCGGCAGGTTCGCCTTCAATAGTGTTCCGCAGGGCAACTACCGAGCGATGGTTGAGTATCTGGACACTGCGGTTAACGAGGCGGAAGCGCTCACGGTTGCGGGAGCGGTACGAGCGCGCGCTTTTCGCAGCGTGGAAATGCGGAGCAGTTTGCGCGTGTTTGCGGACAAGGCTACTTCCTTAAACTATGTCCTGGTTCCGCCACAGAATTCGCCGCCGGAATTGGCGCCGCGCTTCATCGGCCTGAACGACGAACTCTCAAGGGTGCCAGTGCCGCTTGCAAGCGGCGAGAAGATCACAATGTACGTTAGCGGCGCAGGCGTAGACCAGATACCGGGTAACGGTCTCGTTCTCAGTTCGCCTTTCATGACCATCGACCCGGCTAGTTTAACCCGCGAGCAGTTTCACAAATCGACGCCGGTGATTAGTTTTACGGTGACCGTCGCCGCCAATGCGCCGCCGGGCGATTACACTCTTCGGCTCCAATCAAACACCGGCGAGATTGCTTATCTTGTCGGCGCCCTTACAATAGATTCTGACAAATAGATTCCCAATCCTGCCTCTGGCGCGCAATTACTTGTCGCCGGCGATCAAGGTTACGTAGGTCCGAAGAAGAAGCTCGCGCGCAGCGCACTGAAACCGCGCTGATAGCGAAATCCAAGATGCGTCTTAGCCTTGATCTAAGCGGGGTACAGCGGACTGTCTAGTCCGCTGATGTTTGAGCGGTAGTTTGAGCAAACGGCGAAACCGCAGACTAGACAGTCTGCGGCACATTCGTTGTCGACCGTCCGCTTGTAAGCTATTGTCATCTGCCCTACATTAAATCCCGCTGACGAGTTTTGTTTTCTCTTAACTCCAACGGTATCTCTTAATCCTTGATGGTTTTTTCTAGCGTCTTTGGCGCTTGGCGGTTGGGTTCTGATGAAGCGCAAGTTACTCGAATACCTGAGCTGTCCTTCGTGTGCTGGTGTGATAAGGCTCGCATCGGTAGCGCGTTCGGAGGACGCCGAGGTCATGGAAGGCGAACTCGTTTGCGATTCCTGCAAGCGGAGTTTTCCAATCCTGCGCGGTATACCGCGGTTTGCGATGCCGGAAAAAGTTGAGGCTGACAAAGCGGCGACCGCGGAAAATTTCGGCTGGCAGTGGCAACACTTTGTGCAGAGCGACGAGCTTTATGCGGATCAATTCCTGGGTTGGATTGCCCCGGTCACGCCGGATTTTTTTCAGGGCCAGATTGTGTTGGAAGGCGGCTGCGGCAAAGGACGCCATACGCAGTTGGCGGCAAACTGGGGCGCGCGCGAAGTGATCGGCGTTGATTTAAGCGACGCGGTGGAAACCGCCTTTGCTGCGACCCGCCAACTGGAAAACGCGCACATCGTTCAGGCTGACATCTACCATCTGCCGTTCGCCCGCGCGTTCGACTATGCCTTCTCCATCGGCGTGTTGCATCACCTGCCGGACCCGCGCGAGGGCTTTCGTTCGCTGGCTTCGAAGGTGAAACCGGGCGGTCATATTTCGGCCTGGGTCTACGGCGCCGAGAATAACGAATGGATCACGCGCTTCATCGATCCGCTGCGCGAAAAATTCAGCTCGCGAATCGATCGGCGCGCGCTGTTGCAGCTTTCCAAGTTTCCCACCGCGCTCGTTTATCTGGCCACGAAAGTCGTCTATGGCCCGCTCAATCGTCGGAATGGAGGCTCGCGATTGGCGCGCCATCTTTTCTATAACGACTACCTCAGCGCGATTTCA
>JANLYZ010000322.1:0-16163 GCA_031365905.1 Chloracidobacterium sp.
AGCGCGTCTTTGGTTTCTACCTTGACGTTGCCGAGAAATGAAATTACCGAGGTCTTCGGATCGTAGATGGCTTTGTTGGCCGTAATCTGATCGGGCTTTTCGCCAACCGGAGGATAAACAGCTAGGTTAACTTGTTCGAGCTCATGATGGTCGTCAGTGAAGGTGATGTCGCGTGCCGCCCGCAGCCACAAATACAGACGGCCGTCCTTCATCAACTTTTGCTCATATCCGTTAACAATCCCCTTTATCTCTTTCGAGAGTTCTGGGTTCGCCCCTTTAAGGTGAAAGCCTGTAGTGTTTCGCAGCTTGTAGTAGGACACGCCTACGAAGATGAGCGCGGCGACCAGAATCAAAAGAGCGCCGGCCCGCACGATCAGCGGCGCGCGCGCGCGGAGCCCGATGGCGATTGTTCTTTTTTTGGTGATCTCCTGCATGGTCAGTTCGTTGTCAGTTGTCCGTGGTCAGTAGTTAGTGGCCCTTCGTTTCCTTCCACTGACCACTGACCACTGACTGCTGACCGCCTCGCACGTCCTGCACTGACAACTGTAAAAACGTTTCGCCTGTCCAGTTGCTTTTTTCGACCGTGTACGCCATGTCAATACCGTTCTTCACAGTTGCGATTCGCTCCCCGCCGTTCCACCAAATCGTTTCGAGCGGTCGGCCTTTCGGACCAGCAACAGAGAACTTCAGATGCCGTTGTCCAATTAAACGCGGTTCGCAGACTATGCACAAGTTGCGAGCCAAAAAGACGGGGCGCGGATTGCCGGCGCCATAGGGTTCCAAGGCGTTTAGTTCAGCAACCAGTTCAAAGGTGACTTCGCCAGTTGACACCTCGGCATCGAGGTAAACACACGGTTGTAAATCTTCGGCGGTCAAGCAAGCTGCGGCGTGCAGGTTTAGGCGCCGGCGAAGTTCGGCTATGCGATCTGGTTTGATCGTGATTCCCGCGGCGTGGGAATGCCCGCCGAACTTTTCAAACAGATCAGCGCAGGAGGTTAAGCCATTGAGCAAGTGATAAGGCTCGATGCTGCGCGCCGAACCATGTGCTACGTCGCCATCAATTGACAACACAACGCAGGGGCGATTGATGCGTTCGGCAATCTTCGACGCAGCGATGCCAATCACTCCGCGATGCCAGCCCGCGCCGGCAATCACTGCCACATACGAAGTCGCCGGCTCAACCACGGCCGTTTCCAACTCGGCAATCGCCAACTCCACGATTTCCTGCTGCACTTCCTTGCGTTCGCGGTTGCGCGAGTCAAGATGCAAAGCGAGCCGGCGGGCCTCCTCGATGTCTCTGGTGCCGAAGAGTTCAACGACCGCGCGCGCCGCGTCCATGCGACCGGCAGCGTTGATCCGCGGTCCCAGCCGGAAACCAATATCGTAAGCTGTCATGCCTTCGCCGCACCCCGCCACTTCCATCAACGCGCGCAGCCCTGGATTAGTAGCGCTGGGGAGATCCTGCAAACCAAGCGCAACGATCGTGCGGTTTTCTCCGGTCAACTTCGCAACGTCAGCGACAGTTCCGATCGCCACGATCTTCAAGAACGCAGTCACCTGATGTGCCCGTCCCTGCTTGCGAAACAAAGCGTCGACCAGTTTGAAAGCAACGCCCACGCCGGCAAGGTTCTTGTCTGGATAGGTGCAACCGCGTTGATTCGGATTCAAAACAGCGTAGGCTGGTGGCACGCCTTCGCCTTCATCAGGCAAGTGGTGATCGGTAATGATTACATCGAGGCCATTGTCGCGCGCCCAGTAAAGCGGCTCATGCGCGCGAATGCCGCAGTCGACGCTAATCGCGAGCTTGTAACCTTCGCTCACGGCCCTTTCGAGCGCCGCCTGCTGAATGCCGTAGCCTTCGGTGAAACGATGCGGCACATGAAAGCCGGTTCTTGCGCCCAGCAGGTTCAACGCCCGCAACAACAGGGCGGTTCCGGTTGTTCCATCTACGTCGTAATCGCCATAAACAAGAATAGGTTCGCCCTGCTGAATCGCCCGCAACACACGAGGGACGGCCTCGCTCATGCCGAGCATCAATTCCGGATCATGAAGTTGATTGAGAGAAGGTTTGAGGAAATTCCGGGCGGCTTGCTCGTCATAGCAGCCGCGCGAAAGAAGCAACGCCGCGATGGTAGGTGAGACAGCTAAAACGCGAGCCAGCGAGGCAACACGCTCGGCGTCCTGCTCTCGCACGATCCAACGTTTGGCGTTCATGTGAGATCATTATAGCTCTATTTCTTCCGTTAGTACTTAGTCTGCGAACCAACCATCCGCATCGAGCAGTTTGACACCGATGCGCCGGCGGCCATCAATCGCATCAATCCAAACGCCATTAACTTCGGCATCCAGCACGCGTCCAAATGGAGGAGTCAGTTTCAAAATCGATCCGAGCGCCACGTCTTCTCCCAAGACAATCGTGGCTCCGGCTCTGCTTATCTTGATCGCCTGCGCACGCACGTTAAAGGGTTCACCGCCGGCAGTCTTTCCTTCCACTCCAAGCGCAAACTCGACCGGGACGCGCGGACTGCGCGGCCGTTGGGAGGGCACAGTCGCGCCTGGGAGGTCTCTGTCAGTCATTAAACTCACCACCTTTAGAAAATTGTGCGGGATCCCGCACTCAGGGTCGGGAGGAGAAGGGCAAAAGTAGTTTACCTGAACTGGGAAGACTTTTGATAGCGATTTGATTCTGGAACTGTTGGCGGCTCGTTCCAGAGAAGAACGAGTAACGCAAACTGTCAGTTTGCGATGGTGAGGCAGACACTCGCGCTGAGAAATATTCGAACCGAGCCAAACTAACAGTTTGCGTTACGCAGTTGCCGACATGTAACCGCCGAATAGGGCTAAAAGAATCGCGGTCCCAACCAGTAGACGGTAAACGATGAAGACTCCGGTCGAGTGTGTTCGCAGAAATCGCAGCAGAAACCAAATCGACGCGTAGCCGACTACACCTGAAACGATCGTGGCAACGATCAACGGCAGATGAGTTCCAGCGGGAAGTTTGTGCATCGCTTCCTTGAGTTCCAGAACACCGCTGGCTGCAATGGCAGGAATTGAAAGCAGGAACGAAAACCGCGCGGCAGTTTCACGCGTTAGCCCGGCGAAGAGACCGCCCATAATCGTTGAACCGGATCTACTGGAGCCGGGAATTAGCGCCAGCACTTGCGCGAAGCCGACAGCCAACGCATCGGTAATTCCCAATTGCTCCATCGAGCGCTGACGTTTTCCTACTGCCTCTGCAATGGCCAACAAGACCGCCACCACGATCATCATCGTCGCGATCACCCAAAGGTTCTTCGTAAACGTTCCTTCGATCTGGTGTTTGAACAGCAAGCCAACGACCGCCACCGGGACGGAGCCGATAATGACCAGCCATCCCAGCCACGCCTCAGGCGAGAGTTGAACGCTACCGTTGACCCGACGTTTGCCGCTAAGCAGAGCAAGATGGTCACGCACAAAGGCGCGCGTGATGTTGATGATGTCTCGCGCAAAATAGATGAGGACAGCCAGCAAGGTGCCAAGTTGAATTACGGCGATAGTGGCGGTGGTTTGCTCCGCTTTAAGCGCCGCGTCCACGCCGTTGTAAAGTCCAATCAGACGCGAAGCAAAAACGAGATGCGCCGTGGAACTGATGGGAATGAATTCGGTTAACCCCTGGACAATGCCGAGGATGATGGCTTGAAGAATGGTCATGAAGAATTTTTATTAGATCGGGTTCTTTCTTGAATTTTGGTCGCCCAAAGACCCAAAACCGTTTTATTCCCTAAATGAATTCGCACGGGTGATCTGGTCATACATCCAAAACGGCATGATCAAGCCGGCGCGAACAAGCGTCGCCAGTTGCCAGGGGAATGAATAACGCTTCCGCCGCTTCTCGATCGCGCGCACCATCTTCCGTACTGCGTCGTCCAACTCCATCAGAAACGGCATCTGCGCATCGCGGCCCGACGTTAGCGGCGTCTTGATAAACCCCGGATGAATTATCGTAACGTCAATCCCTCTCGGCGCCAGGTCCAATCGCAGACTTTCGAAGAACGCTGAAACCGCGGCCTTGCTGGCGCAGTATGCTGCCGACTTTGGCAAGCCGCGGTAAGCTGCCAAGCTTGATATCACGACGAGATGCCCGCTTCCCCGGGCAACCATCGCCGGAATCACGGCCGCCACGCTGTTTGACGCGCCAATAACATTTACGTTGACGACGCCAGCAATCTCCTGCGCATCGATCTCAGCCGCGTCCCTGGTTGGTCCGATTCCGGCATTCGCAATCAAGAGGTCGATTGGACCAAACTCAGTGCGCAACCTATCCGCCGCCGCAACCAGCGAGCTTGCGTCCTGTACATCCGCAGGCAACCCAAGCGCTTTGCTGCCCACTGCTTCAATCTCGCGGATCACTTCCTCGAGCACGTCTGCGCGCCTGGCAACCAGACCAATGCGCGCGCCGCGGCGGGCGAGTTCAAGCGCAAGCCCCCGCCCGATGCCGGACGAAGCACCGGTGATCATTACAATCTTATCTTGGAAGGAATTCATATTGAAGTTTCAGGTTTCGAGTTCGACAAGAAGTTTTAGAGTTTAACCCTTAGGTTGTTCTGCTGAGGCGGGGACAACCTGAAGCTTGAACTCTGAACCGCTTGAACGGTATCCCCGGAACTCAAAACTATACCTGAACCACCACCGGCAGGATCACCGGCTTCGCCCCAGTGAGCTTCTGGATAAATCGCTTCAGCTCCACGCGCACATGCTCTTTCAAAAGGCCTTCGTCGTTAAGCGTTTGCCGTGAAGCGCCGGCGATAGCTGCCGCCACTACACGCCGCGCATCTTTCAGCGAGCCGTTAGTGGAATCAAAACCGCGCACTCCTCGCGTAACAATTTCGGGATCGCCCTGAACTTCGCCAGTCTCCGCGTCGACAGTCACGATTAGCGTCACCAGGCCTTCATAAGCCATTTGGCGGCGCTGCCTGACAGTTTCGCCAGTAATCTCTTCGAAACCGGTATCGTCGATAAACGTGCGCGGCACTTCGCGCTTTTCGACTACTTGCGCGCGCTCGCCATCGAGCTCGAGCACGTCGCCATTTTCAATCAGGATGATGTTCTCTTCCGCGTAACCGAGATGGTTCTTCACAAACTCCTTGTGACGGAAGAGCATGCGATACTCGCCATGAATCGGCACCACAAACTTAGGCCGCACCGCCTCAGTCATAATCCGAATGTCTTCCTGCGAAGCATGTCCGCTTACGTGCACCAGCCGGCGCTTCTCTTCGATGATGTTTGCGCCGCGTTTATAAATCATCCCAATCATGCGAGAAATCAGGCGCTCGTTTCCCGGAATTATGCGGGCCGAGAGCACTACCGTATCGCCCTCGTCGATCATCATCCCCTTGAAGCTTTGCGAGGCCATCTGCGAAAGCGCCGCGCGAGCTTCGCCCTGTGAACCGGTGACCAGGAACACGACTTCGTTATGACGCGCCTGCTTGGCTTCGTTTAGCGGAATTAGCAAACCATCCGGAATATCGAGGTAACCAAGTCGGTCCGCGATCTCGACATTCTTGATCATTGAGCGACCCAGCACGCAAACCTTGCGATTAAACTGCTGGGCAATGTCGAAAACAATTTGCAGGCGATGAATCGAAGATGCAAAGGCGGCCACGATGATGCGCCCGCGCGCTTCGGCGAAAATCTCTTCAAAGGCCGGGATGACGGCGCGTTCAGATGGAGTTCGACCGGGCACCGTGGCATTTGTCGAATCCGACAGAAGCGCGAGGACGCCTTCCTGTCCGTACCGCCGAAACGAACGCAGGTCAATCGGCTCGCCAATCACCGGCGTCTCGTCAACCTTGTAATCGCCGGTGTGGATGATCGTGCCCACCGGAGTCTTGATCGCCAGCGAGAAGCAATCGATCAGCGAATGGGAGACGCGAATAAACTCAACGCTAAAGACGCCGATATCAACCACATCGCGCGGCTCCACGCGATGCATCAGCGTGTCGCCAATCAGGTTGTGTTCTTCAAGCTTGCTTTCGGCCAATCCGGCGGTGAAGTGTGAACAGTAAACCGGCACGTTGAATTTTTTCAGGATATAGGGCAGGGCGCCCAAATGGTCTTCGTGTCCGTGCGTGAGGACGATGGCCGTGATGTTCTCGCGATACGGTTCGAGGAAATCGAAGTTCGGAATGCAAACGTCAACTCCGTAGGCCGTCTCTTCAGGAAAGCCCATGCCCGCGTCGAGGATGATCATCTCGTCCTCATAACGCACTGCCATGCAATTCATTCCAAACTCGCCGATACCGCCGAGCGGAATGATCTCTAAGACACTACTCACCTTTTATTATTACTCAACTCTCCGGGGGCTCTTGGCCTGGCTGATTCTCATGCAGCAGTCGATGCGCTGGGAAAGAACGCTGGAGTATAGCATGCGCAAGGCAGACCGCGGATCGTAGACCGGCAGTCGGTAGTGCCTCAATTTGCTTTACTCTCCGCGCAAACTCCGCGTTCTTTGCGTCTCTGCGTTGAATATTGCGTGCGAACAGCTCACCGCAGAGCCGCAGCGGAAGGCTGAAGTTAGAACAAGCCAGCACTCTCTACACCCGGCCCTCTACTCAACCACAAACTTTACAAACTGCGTGGCGCTCTGCCTCGTGGCATTGTCAGTCGCAGTGAGTTGCAACAAATAGGAACCCGGCGAAAGTGTCCGCAACGAAATCTCAGCTCCATAGGGGACGCGAGTAAAGTCGGTGACTCCTTCCGTTGCAACCCTGGCCAACGGACCGGTAAAGACCGCTCGATCGTCGCGAAAAATTCGCGCCTGAATGCTGACGTCAGGTCTGCCGTTCTGGGAACGCTCAGCGTTGTAGATCGACGCGAAGAATCGAAGGCGCGAGTCAGGCGTGAAATGGTGATTGATGCTCAGCGGTATTCTTGAATCCGACCCGAGCTGCAATTTTCTGTCCCCGATGAACATGCTGCTAAGCGCAATTCGCTTCTGCGTTAGGTCAGGAACCAATATCCATTGGGAAGCACTTCCAGTGACGCCAGTCTTTTCGTCTCGAGCAGCGACGCGTACCTGGTAGAGGCCTGGTTTCACAGCCACCTCAGTCGTCTGAGAAACAATGGCGTTTGCCTGGCCCATAGGAGGATCGGCCTTCAGGTTTCCGTCAAACCTCGCCACAGTTTTCGCCTGGTCGTTCAGAACAACTCCAGCCACATCGAGGGTGCGGGATTCCTTTTCATCCGGCATCGCGTGAAACAACGTTCCGGTTGAAAGCTCCGTCGCCACCCAGATCCGCAGTCCCTGGTTTGGTTCATCCGAGTACCGAACGTTGACTGACGTCGGCAAATCCGAAATCGGATAGAGCGCGGACAAGGCCTCCGTAATCTTTTCATCGGCTCGCTTCGCGGGCACAGAGGCCTCATCCGGCTTCGCACTAGCAGCCGCGGCATTGGAACTTGTGGATGACTTGGAAGCACTCTCTGCAAGATGTTTCGCGGCTGGCGCGAGGTAAGCTTTCTGAACGCGCACAGTAAGTTCGGGATGACCTTTTACACTCACCTGTATTTCCTTGAACGACTCTGAACGCTGTTCAGCCGTTTCAGGTCGCCAGGCAAGCAGGTAATACTCCGAGGTCTCGCTCAGAGCTTGCCGGATACCGCCATCTATCGAATTCGAATTGAAGAGAGCACGGCCGCCAGTGTCAACTGCGAGCGTGTAAAGCGGCGCCTGTAGCGCCGAGTCTGATCCTATCCGAGGCAATTCCATAGGCATGCTGGGCCCTTGTCTCAAATCAGTTTTAGCGTCGGGAAAAGCCGAACCCAAACCGCTCGCCTGAATCGAATAGATAACTGCGCCGCCGCGAATTGCCGCGCTGGTGATTTCCTGAAGCTTCTGCGATTCGCCTGCGACTCCTCGATTTAAGTAGAAACCATCGGAGATAACAAAAATGAGTTTGCGGCCGGGCAGGTCAATCGTCGAACCCATTAGATAACGTAGCCCGGCGAATGACGCGGCGGAAATCGCGGTGTACTGGCTTAACACATTTCTGGCCCGCGCCCTGATATGGGTTTCCGCTATACGCCGTGCCGTCTCTCCTTTCGTTTGCTCCATAGCTGCCTTGTCTTCCGGCCTCATCCCGGTCAAGTCCGGCCCATGCTTATTCATGTTCTGCGTGTAATCTGCGAAATAGAGTTCAACGTAATACTTGAGAACATTGCTGTCGTTATTTTGAATCGAGAGCGCCTGGTAAGGGGCCATCGGTGGGCGTTCGTCGTCCTGCGGGAGAGACTGCTTCGGCTTCAAACGCTCGGCGGCCATTCGCAGGACGTCTTTGTTGTCTGTGAGCTGCTGTAGGAATCCGAGTTGTCCACTGGTAGTTGTAATTAGCGCTCGGTCGTTTTGTCCCATCGATTCGTCGATAAATTTCAGCAGCGCGGTTCGTGTCCGGTTGATGCTATCCACCGAAAGATGAAGATCGTCAACGAAGAAGATCAAGGTGCGCCCATAGACCAATCCTTTTGCTGGAACGACGATGGCAGGGTCCTTTCTTTGCGCCATCTCCAACTTCAACGCTTCACCCGGTGTTCCCGCAGTGACGCGATCGAAAAACGTGAACGCCTGTGGACGACCATCGACGCGTAATTCAAACTGCTCGCGTTGCAGCCCATCAACGAAATGACCCTGCTTGTCGAAAACCATCACCGGCGACTGCACAAGTTCGGTGTTAACTCGCAAAACTTCGTCGTCTTGCTTTTGCGGGGCTTCCGACCTCCCTTGTGACCAAACGACTAAGCTGGCTGCGCCCAAACAAAGAACGCAGCAGATAAACTTGCAGGAGACGTTCGCAAATGATCGAAGAGACATGCTGGTACTCCTTCCCTTCTGGCAAGCGGAGATGGTTTTAACCGGCGGGGAGAATGCCAGGAGTGAACCGTTTCCGAGGCGACGGGGCGCGCCGTGGCCGACATCTTACCTTTACTTCCAGATGATCGAGCAACCTTTCCCGACTGCGTGCCTTTTCAGTAGCTGTCGGTTCTCGCCCGATCCCCCCTTCGGCCTTTTCCGGAAGGCTCTTTTCGGCTATGTTTGCCGACATGACTAAGAACATTTCCGCTGTGCTGCTTGCCGCCGCTGTGCTTCTCGTCTGCTCGATTGCCGCATCTGCCGCGCCACAAACGATGCGGCTGGACTACTACCACACCGGCAACGCGAAGCAGGAAGTTTTCAGTGTCGACCGAATCCAGATTGAGCCCCTGCCCTGGCCCGGCGACATGAGCAAAACGATCGACAATACAAACCTCGGCAAATATTTTTTTGAGGTTCGCGATCAGAAGTCGGGGCGCGTGCTTTACTCACGCGGCTTCGCTTCCATCTTCGGCGAATGGGAAACGACGGATGAAGCTACGAAGATGATGCGCACCTTCAGTGAATCGCTGCGCTTCCCTGCCCCGGATGCGCCGGTAGAAATCGTGTTGAAGAAAAGAGACGCTAACAATTCGTGGCGTGAAATCTGGTCAACCGGCGTCGATCCGAAAGACATGTTTATCGATCGTTCCCGTGTTCCGGCGCCAGCCCGCCTGATTGCAATTCAGAAGATGGGCGATCCGGCGACGAAAGTTGATTTTGTGATCCTCGGCGACGGCTACACCGCTCGCGAACAGAAAAAGTTTGTAGCCGATGCTCGCCGGCTAACCGAAGTGCTATTTTCCACGCCGCCGTACAAAGAGCATCGTCGCGATTTCAATGTTTGGGCCTTGTGCCCGCCCGCAGCCGAAAGCGGCATCTCCAGACCTTCAACGGGTGTCTATCACGACTCGCCTTTGGGTGCGACCTATGACGCATTTGGATCTGAACGCTACGTGCTCACCTTTGACAATCACGCGCTGCGGAAGGTCGCGCAGTTTGCGCCTTACGAGTTCATCGAGATACTTGCCAACAATCGCACCTATGGCGGCGGCGGGATTTTCAATCTCTACAGCACGGTGGCCGCTGATAACGCCTTTTCAAATTACGTTTTCGTTCACGAGTTTGGTCATCACTTCGCCGGGCTCGCGGATGAGTACTACACGTCAGATGTTTCCTACACTAATCCTGCTGAACGCGTTGAGCCCTGGGAACCGAACGCAACTGCGTTATTAAACCCCGCGAAACTCAAATGGAATGAACTGGTCACGCCCAACACTCCGATCCCAACGCCCTGGGACAAGGAGGCTTTCGAAACCTATTCGCGCGGGATCCAAAAGCGTCGGGCGCAACTGCGAAAAGACAAGCGGCCGGAAAGTGAGATGGAGGCGCTCTTTCACGAAGAACTAAAGCACGAGCAGGCAATGTTTGCGCAGGAGAAGTATGTGGGACATGTGGGCGCGTTTGAAGGCGCCAACTATGAATCACATGGCTACTACCGGCCGGAGGTGGACTGCATCATGTTTTCGCGCACCGATCACTTTTGTTCAGTCTGCCGGCGCGCGATCGAACGCGTTATTAAGATGTACTCGCGTGGCTGAGCTGGACCGGAGCATCGTGATTTGCGAGCCTATCGCCCGAAACTCCTTAGTGATAATATTCAACCATTTCCAGGATGATGAGCCCGAGATGTAATCGAGGAAGCATGAGCACACCCTTTGAAGAGATCGCAGCCGATGCCATGAAACTGCCAATAAGGGATCGCGTCCGCTTGGCTCAACAACTAGTGGCCACGTTAGAGGAGGACGTTGAGACGTCGACAACTGGGGAGATCGAGGCGCTGTGGTTTGCCGAAGCTGAACGACGAATTGAAGAGTTTCATAGCGGTAGCGTTCAAGGCATCGACGGTGAAGATGCTTTTCGAAATGCGCGCGAAGCTCTGAAACGATGAAGCTAATCTTTCATGAGGAAGCGTCTGAAGAGATGCTCGAGTCAGCGCGTTTCTATGAATCTAAGTCTGAAGGTCTAGGCTCAGATTTCCTCGCCGCTCTTTACGAGACAACGAATCGCATCCTCCAGTTACCTTCTGCTGCCACGATTGAACGCGCCACCATCCGACGCCGGTTTGTGCCTGGATTTCCTTTCACAATCCTTTATGAAGTATCCGAGGATTCTGTCTTCGTTGCGGCTGTTATGCATCAACGACGAAGACCAGGCTACTGGCGAAAGCGCTTGCGAAGTTGACTCAACGTACACTTTCCATCCGAAGCAGGAAGTAAGATTAGCTTGAAGCGTCGCCACAAACCGCCAGCAGCGCTCATCGAATTCCTACAGCCTTACGATCGTGAGGTTCAGAAACTCGCGTTAGGTTTGCGTCAGCTCGTGCTTGAAGAGATGGCTCCCTGCCATGAAAATATTTACGACGCGTACAGCGCGGTCGCCATCGGATACGGCCCAACGGATCGCTTGAGTGATGTTGTCTTCCACATCGCAGTCTACGCGAAGGGTGTGAATCTCGGATTTAACCAGGGCGCGACGCTCGCCGACCCCGATGGGATTCTCGAAGGCGCCGGCAAGCAAATCCGCCATATCAAGATCAGGGTGCCGTCAGATCTAGCGCGCCCGGAGGTTCGCGTCTACGTGCGGAGGGCACTGGAGACAGCCAGAGACGATGCACGCAAGCTCGGCGAAGCCCCGGCCAAGGTCAAGGGCGTAGTCTCTACCGTGAAGGCAATCTATCCCAAGAAGCGACGACCCACTCCGAGCGGTTAGAACTATTCGCTGTTTGCTGTTTGCTGTTTGCTGTTTGCTGTTTGCCTCGGTTGCAAATCCGTTTTGCTAATCGGGGGCGTATATTTGGTCAGGAGAACAACAAATCATGTTCAAATATTTTATTTTAAGCGTAACCATTGTTCTTGGTGTCATTGCGATAACAGCTTGCAGTTCGGCCAGCGCTTCCGCTACGACAATCCCGGATCCTGCCGTCGATGCGCCGCTCGCGAAAGCTAAGAGCGAACAAACCGCGGTGCTCGCGGGCGGCTGCTTTTGGGGCGTGGAAGCCGTCTTCGAACACGTGAAAGGTGTGACTGACGTAAGGTCAGGATATTCCGGCGGCTCTCCAAAGACTGCACAATATGAGGAAGTCGGTTCAGGTGAAACGGGCCACGCCGAGTCGGTCCAAATCACTTATGACCCGTCCCAAATCTCTTATGGCCAACTTCTGAAGGTCTTCTTTTCCGTGGCCCATGATCCGACTGAGCTAAACCGGCAAGGACCCGACTCGGGCACGCAGTATCGCTCCGCCATCTTCTATTCGAGCGACGAGCAGAAGCGCGTTGCTCAAGCATATATCGATCAACTGAACCAAACGAAAGTGTTTGCGCGTCCTATCGTCACGCAGGTCACCGCTCTTAAGTCTTTCAATGAGGCGGAGGCCTATCACCAGAACTATCTCGTCAATCATCCCGATCAGCCGTACATCGTCATCAACGATCTGCCGAAGGTTGAGAATTTACGTAAAGAACTTCCGGGTTTGTACAAAGCGAAATAGACCTGGCACAACTCGAGCATGGCCGTCCCCAACTTCAGCAGCCGCGAGATACTCAAGAAGTTATTTGAACACGCTAATCGCGGCATCTTGCTTGACGTGATCGTCTTTCTCGTCAACCTGATCCTGCTGACGATCCTTTCGCGACAGCTCGCCACTCTGTTTCATCAAGGCAGCTCGAAGGATACTCAGGCTCTACCGAAAATAGCAGTGGCAGTCTTCTGCCTGGGATTGGTTTTTCTACAACCTATCGGTGCGATTTTCAAACGCCGTCGTGCCCACCTCCGAAAGCCTGACCTCAACGAGGTGCCGTTTGGTTGTTTGATTTTGCCTGCTTTTTTCCTGACCCAGCTTGTCTTCCTTATCGGAGCCAGCGGCCATGTGGTGGAGTTGGTCTTCGGCGCAGCTTCGCCAGGCGCATCCGCGGATTACTTCGGCCTACCATCAACAGTCTTTATGTTGCTCTTCCTGGGCATTCCAGCGTTGGCGATTGCTAACACTCTTGTGATCTATTTCTACTTTCAACAACCCATACGCAAGCCACTCCTGCCCTGGCTCGAATCACCTAAGTCCGAAGTGTTTGGCGACATTCTTCTCTTCCTCAACATGATTGGCTTCCAGGCATTCTGGGGTTTGTTGATGTCAGACCTGGTGAACGATTACACGACAATCGCCGGCAGGCTCTCGATGTTCGCCTTCGTCACGGTGCTTATTTACATCCCGCCACGGCTTTTTTATTTAGCCGAGGACGGCAAGCGTCCAGTAGTCTGGTTGACGATGCTGCTCGCGAATCTACCCGCGTTGCTGCGGATCATTTTTGTCACGAGCACCAAGGCCATGACAAACTGGTGATCAGGTTCGCTCACGGGAAAGACGTTGGGTTATTTCTATGATCAGACTAATGCCCGCAATCTTCTTCGGACACGGCAATCCACTGAATGCCCTCCTCAAGAACGAATACACCAACGCCTGGTCCGCGATTGGCGCGTCTATTCCGACTCCGAAAGCGGTCCTCTGCGTTTCGGCGCACTGGTATCTTCCCGGCACCGCCGTCACCGCAATGCCTGCGCCGCGCACGATTCATGACTTCGGCGGCTTCCCTGGTGAGCTCTACGAAGTTCAATATCCCGCGCCCGGCAGTCCTGAACTGGCACAGCGCGTTCGCGATTTGTTAGCACCTATACCGATTGAGCTTGATAATAGTTGGGGACTCGATCACGGCACGTGGTCAGTGCTTTGTCACGTTTTTCACGAGGCAGATATTCCCGTCGTGCAACTCAGTATCGACGAAACGCGCGAGCCGGAGTTTCACTATCAAACCGCAAAACTGCTGGCGCCGTTGCGAGACGAAGGCGTGCTCATCATCGGCAGCGGCAACATCGTCCATAACCTCCACACGTACGCCTGGGGCAAGCATGAGGTCGAACCTTTCGACTGGGCCGTGCGTTTCGAAACACGCGCGCGCGAGTTGTTGCTCAAAGGCGAAGATGAACCGCTCGTGAACTACGAGACGCTTGGCCGCGACGCACTGCTCTCCGCTCCCACGCCCGATCATTATCTTCCGCTGCTTTATGTGATTGCGCTAAGACGCGCCGGAGAACAGGTGAGTTTCCCTGTCGAAGGGTTCGATGGTGGCTCAATCTCCATGCTCACGGTACAAATCGGATAACCCTGCCTGCTGACTCCTGCTCAACAGAATTACTAAGGAACACGCTTCCGAAGTGCGGGGTCTAAGTGCGCGTGCAAGTTTCATTCGCATGCGACGTTCATCTGCCAACGCTCGCAGCAGCGAACAGACTGAATCGAAAAGTGAGGTGGACGAAACCATGAGAACTTCTCTCCTAATCGCGATCATCATGACGATTTTCCTTGCGGCTGTGGTTGGCTATGCGCAATGGCCGACTGGAAATATCCCTCCTATCGAACCGGTCGCGCTTTTGCCAGTTAAGAAGACAATGCAGCCCTTTCGGTCCGAACTGGAACTCGCAAGCTACTTCCGCGAACTTGCAGAGAAACAAAAAAAGGCTCAACGAGCAGAATTGCAATACGACGCCAAGCAACCGAGCGCGAATGCGGGCGTAGCAAACAGCGCCGCTCCAGCAGAGCAAACCGCGAAGAAGGAATCGATTACAAACACACAAGAGGCCGGAGTTGACGAAGGTGGGATCGTCAAACTTCACGGCGACCACCTGGTGGTGTTGCGTCGCGGTCGATTGTTCACCGTGAAGGTTGGCGAGGGCGCGTTGCAACCCGTTTCCGCTGTTGAAGCGTTTGGTCCCGAGATGAACCCAAGTTCCACCTGGTACGACGAGATGCTGGTTTCGGACGACACTGTGGCAGTCATCGGTTACAGCTACGAGCGCGGCGGCACAGAAGTCGGGTTATTCAACATCAATGATGCCGGGAAGCTGTCCTACCGTTCCACTTATCATCTCCGTTCCAACGATTACTACTCTTCACGCAACTACACGAGCCGCCTGATTGGCAGCAAACTCATTTTCTACACGCCGCTCTACTTGTCTGTCGGCTCGCCTGACCCGTATGAAAGTTTTCCCGCCGTGCGCAAGTGGCATAAGGGCGCGAAGCCTGACGAGTTTCAACGAATAGTTTCCGCTACTCATGTCTACCGACCGGCCCATGAATTTGACGCGAGCTACGGGACCGCGCTCCATACCGTCACCGTCTGCGATCTCGCTAACGGCGGGTTTGCTTGCACGGGCAGTGCGGTGCTCGGCCCACCGGGACGCGTGTTCTACGTCTCTGAGAATTCAGTCTATGTTTGGGTTAGTGATTGGGCACGTCGCGGCCAAGAGATGCGCGCCCATTCGCTGCTTTATCGGATGCCGCTTGACGGTTCTGAACCGAGCGCGCTCGGAGTTTCCGGCAGCCCGGTCGATCAGTTTTCGTTCTTTGAAAGCGACGACAATCATCTCAACGTGCTGGTGCGTTCAGATTCCGTTGGCGATGGGATGTGGGGCGCTGAAACGGCTGCCGGTGACGTGGCCTTGATGCGCGTGCCGCTCGCGGATTTTTCCGATGGCAGCGAAGTGGTGCAGTCGTCCAACTATCGCAAGTTGCCCAAACCATCTGGCTACACTTTCCAGAACCGTTTCGTCGGCGATTACCTCTTGTATGGAACGGGCAGCGGTTGGGGTGAACCCGAGACCAATAAACACGCGAACCTCTTTGCTGTGGGTTGGGCTGACGGCGACGTGCATCAGATCGCGCTAGTTCACGGCGTAGATCGTATCGAACAGATGGGGAGCGATGCTGTAGTCATCGGCACAGACGGCAGAGATTTGCACTTCACTGCCATTCGCCTTGACGACTCACCGTCAATTGCCGACAGCTATGTTCGCAAAGAGGCGTCGCAGGGTGAACTGCGCAGCCACGGCTTCTTCTACAAACCGGATGGGCCGAATTCGGGTACGCTCGGGCTACCAATCAGCGTGCCCGCACGCGCCGGTTATCACCATCTATTCGAATCCTCAGCGGCAATTCTATTCCTCCGTAACGATGGGTTGCATTTCGAGGAGGCGGGCGAGTTGTCGGCACGATCTGATCGAGCGGTGGACGATGCATGTCGTGCCTCGTGCGTTGATTGGTATGGCAATGCGCGGCCGCTCTTCGTTCACGGCCGCGTGCTGGCGTTGCTGGGTTATGAAATTGTTGAAGGCACCGTCGACGATGGCCGGATGAGGGAGGTGCGCCGGATCAACTATGCGCCGCACC
>JANLYZ010000352.1:0-13636 GCA_031365905.1 Chloracidobacterium sp.
CCAATGTTACCCGGATTGAGGCGCAGCTTGTCGATGCCGGCTTCCAGAGCCAATAGCGCGAGCTTGTAGTGAAAATGAATGTCGGCAACCAGAGGAACATCCGGCACGCGTTTGCGAATCTCTTTCAAAGCGATCGCCGCGTCGTTATCAGGAACAGCAAGCCGCACGATCTCGCAGCCGGCGCGCACCATTTCTTCAATCTGCGCCACTGTGCCGGCGACGTCAGCGGTGTCAGTCTTCGTCATCGACTGCACCACGACCGGCGCGCCACCGCCGATCTGCACGTTCTTAACTTTTACTGCTCTCGTCTGTCGCATACGAAACTATTTTCCAGGCGTTGCTGCTGCGGGCGGATTATTTCTACCTCGCCAAATCGATGCTTGCTTCAAAATATCGTTAGTGATCACGAAGACCATCAGGAGCAGTACCATGACAAAACCGACCTGCTGAATCCGGTCGCGCACGCGCATTGAAAGTTTCATACCAAGTGGGGCCAGCACGGCTTCAAGCAAGAGAATGAAAATCGCACCGCCGTCCAACACAGGAATTGGCAGTAGATTGAAGATGCCAAGATTCAGGCTCAGGAAACCAAGCGTGGAAAAAAATCCGCCCCAGCCGAATCTTTCAACCGCCGAACCCGCCGCTTTATAGATTCCAACCGGGCCCGACAACGTGTTGCGCGCTGAACGCTGGCCACTAAAAAACTGTCCCAGCGCCTTGCCGGTTAACCGCAGAATCTCAAGATTGGAGCGCACCGCATAGCCGGCCGCGGATCCGAGACTCGGCTTGACGAGTGGATAATCGTCAGCCGGCCGAATCCCCAAACGCTCGATGCCGTCGGCCTCACGACGCGGAGTTGCGGTTATGTCCTGCTTCTGGCCGCTACGTTCTACCGTGAGCGTGATTGGCTGCGTCCGATGTTCCCTGATAAACATCGTCACATGTTCGGAGCTTCGCACCGGTTGCCCATTGATGGCCAACAATCGATCACCCGGTTGCAGTCCGGCTTGCGCGGCCGGAGCATCTTTAGTTAAGTCGTGGATCACGACCGGGTAACCACCATTGTCCGGCACCAGATCCAATGAGCCGATCGTCTCGCCCTCTTCCGTATGAGCGCTTGGAGTTATCGTAAGCGGAACCCGTTGGCCGCCTCGCTCAACCGCGAGCGGCATTGTATGACCCGGAGACAGCAGCGCGTCACCGCGAATAGTGTCCCACTCGGGACTTTCAGTTCCGTTAAAGGAAACAATTCGATCACCAGGTTGCACGCCGGCGACCTGCGCAGCCCCGCCCGTACCTACATAACTCACGACCGGCGCCGAACTGAGCGGCACCCCATACAACAAAGCGCCCGCCAGCGGAATCGTCAAAGCCGTGATCACATTCATTACGGGCCCGGCGAGCGCCACTAGAATGCGTTGCCAGCGCGGACGTAAATCAAATCGTTCACGATCCGGAATATCAGGAGCGCTTTCTCCCTCCAGCGGCGCATTCGATTCATCACCGCCAAGCTTTACGTAGCCACCGAGGGGGATTGCCGAAACACGGTAATCCGTGTGTCCCCATTTCTTGCCAAACAAACGCGGGCCGAAGCCGACCGAAAAAGTCTCAACGCGAATCTTGAAGAGCTTCGCAACGATGAAATGGCCAAACTCGTGCAGGACGACTGCCGAGCCGAGTATGAAGATGAAGGCGAGTGGATATATCAGATAACTCATTAGAAGAATCTCGTTCCCATGTCTTAGTAAAGACTCAATTGCGCGGCGGTTTAGAAGCGGAAACCCCGCTCCCGTTGCCGTAATTGAGTTTACGCGGCGACTTCGAGCGCGTCAAACGATGCGTTTCACGAGTCATGAAGCGCGATGCGCGATTTCAGAACCGAGAGCGGTAGCGACCGGCCAAAGGCTCCTCTATCACAATTGAGTTTTAGTAGCGGCCGCCCAAAGGCTCATCAGAGTTTATTGTGTGGCCGGTCGCTACCGCTCCCGGTTCTGAATTAGGCCGTAAGCGACGCAGCTTTTGAGAGCTTTTGTATTTCATCAGCCGCGGCCAGACGTGCGGAGCTGTCGGCTTCGAGAATTGTGGCGAGTTCGTTAGCGGTTTCAAGGCGATGACGATCCATCACGGCTTCGATGACGAGTGGTATGTCAGTCAAGCTAATACGTTCGTCGATGAACGCCTGCACCGCTTCCTCGTTTGCGGCGTTCATCGCCGCGGGCAAAGTGCCGCCCGTGCGAAGCGCGCGATAAGCCAGCGCGAGGCAGGGAAAGCGTTCGGGATCAGGCGGCTCGAAGTTGAGCGTTGATAAAACGGTTAGATCGAGCGGCGGCAGTTCCGATCCCTGCCGGTCAGGATAAGTGAGCGCATATTGAATCGCGTGGCGCATGTCGGTAACGCCCATTTGCGCGATCACCGAGCCATCGACAAGTTCGATCATAGAATGGACGACGGATTCCGGATGCACCACGATATCAATCTGATCCGCCGCGAAGCCGAAGAGCCAGTGGGCTTCAATCACCTCGAGCCCTTTGTTCATTAAAGTGGCCGAGTCGATCGTGATCTTCGCGCCCATGTTCCAGGTCGGATGACGCAGCGCTTCGGAGACAGTCGACTCCTGCATCTGCGCTTTTGTCTTCGTCCGGAAGGGCCCGCCCGACGCGGTAAGGATGATACGGCGAACTTCCGAGCGCTTCTCTCCGCGCAGACACTGATGCAGCGCGTTATGTTCTGAGTCAACTGGCAATAACTCAGCGCCAGAAGCGCGCGCCGCCTGCGTCATCAATTCGCCGGCAATCACCAGCGTCTCTTTGTTTGCGAGGGCCACCCGCTTCCCGGCTTCAAGTGCGCGCAGCGTCGGCACAAAACCTACCGCGCCAACCGTGGCCGAGACTACACAATCAGCTTGCCGATGCGTCGCCACTTCGACCAAACCCGCTTCACCAACAATGATGCGTGGCAAGTCGATGTCTCGCTTAAAGAGCCGGGCGCGGAGATCATGTGCGGCTGCTTCAGTGTCAACCGACACTAACTCTGGCAGGTGTTTCGCTATTTGATCCGCCAGTACTTCGACGTTGTGACCGGCGCCCAACGCCACCACGCGGAAGCGTTCGCCACCGAGCGACTCGATCACGCGCAGTGTGTTGCAGCCGATCGACCCGGTGGAGCCGAGTATCGCAACGCCCTTTGCTCTTCCGTTTTTAGTCATACTAAGCGGCTAACCTGGCGACGAAGCTGCGGCGATCGAACCCAGTTCCCCGCTTCGCCTGCGGAGAATCGTAGGGGTTGAGCAGATCAATGGTCTCACCAGTTTCATTGCGATAGGAGGCAGACGTTACCCGCCACTGGTGTCCACTGCGAAAAATCATCTCGACCGTAGCGCTCACCGTTTTACGTTCACCGATCACTTTGAGATCTAGTTGAGCCGCGCCGTCGCCGTTCGCGGTGTTGATGTTGCCGGTTATGAATTTGCCAAAATCCTTAACTTCACCAATGTCCTGCTTGAGTTTTTCGTTCGCCCTAAGAAAATTTTTAGCGACGCCGGCAGCATCGCTGTTATTGATTCCATAGAAGACGGCGCCCACGATTCCGCCCACCACGAGCGCCGCTATCAGGCCCAACACAACCACCACGGACACGATGATGATGACTGTTTTTTTCCTCGTCATTTCTAAGGCATGCGCGCGCTGAAATAGAAGTGGGCAAAATAGTAGATGAGCGGCGCATTGAAGAGCAAGCTATCCAAACGATCGAGAGCGCCGCCGTGGCCGGGTAGAATTTTGGCGGCATCCTTAGCGCCTGCACCGCGTTTCAGCGCGCTCTCCGTCAAGTCTCCGAGTATTCCCATAAACGTCATCACAGCGGCAAGCGGGAGCGTCCATTTCAACGGCAACTCCTTGAAGAACCAATAGTGCGCGGCAGTCGCGAGCGCGAGCGCAGATCCTAATCCACCGACGACTCCTTCCCAGGTTTTTCCCGGACTGATCTTCGGCGCGAGTTTGCGTTTCCCGAACGTGCGGCCGGTGTAATACGCGCCGGTGTCAGCGCCCATTAGGACCAGAAAGAAGAACGACAACAAATGAGCCGACAGCTTTTGCTCAAAACCGGTGCGTAGCGCGACGAGGTGTCCGCCAAGAAAAACGACGTAAAGGACGCCGAGGATCGTGGCTCCGGCAGCAGCGATCATTTTGTCGAAGGGAGCGCCCCGCAGCATTGCCGCGATCAGTGTGCCAATAGTTAGAACTATCAAGACCAAAACGATAGTCTGCACGTCGAGTCGCTGCTGGAGCGGATCGGGAGTGGCAAAATAAAAGATCGTGAAGAGCGCCGCGCCTCCCAGAAATCCGGCGGCCACGTCTGGCTTCATGTCTTTTTTTCTGGCCAGGACGTAAAACTCATATAGACCGAAAACCAGCGCCGCGGCAGCAATTGCAACGAACAGCGGCTGCAACCAGGGAAGCAAAATGGACGCGATAAGAACGGGGAGCGCGATGACTGCGGTTAGTATTCGGGACATGAAATCTTCATCAAGTTCTAAGAAGATTTTCCATTTGTCATTTGAGACTTCTCATTTTGCATTTTGGGACGGATGACGACGACCGCTGACGGTCGGCGGTCACCGGTCGGCGGTCGCTCAGGCAATGACAAATGATAAATTTCAAATGACAAATGGAAAATCTGGTTTAGTTTTACTATCAAATCGCTTCACTTAGCATTAGCGACCAGCTTCAATCCGCCAAACCGCCGGTCGCGTCGCTGGTAGTCAACTATAGCTTCTAGCAGGTGCGGGCGACGAAAGTCCGGCCACAGCGTCTCCGTCACATAAATCTCACTATACGCCGCCTGCCAAAGCAGAAAGTTTGAAATGCGTAACTCACCACTCGTGCGCACCAACAGATCCAAGTCTGGCATCGTGCGCGTGTAAAGCTCGTTGGCAATACGCTCTTCGGTCAACTCATCGGGAGCGCTGCCCTCATCGAGCAGGCGTCGCACGGCAGCGCGGCAGGCATCGACAATCTCGGCGCGACCGCCATAGTTAAGCGCCACCGCCAAAATCATTCCGGTATTTTTCGCAGTGCGTTCAGTCGCTTTCTCTATTTCGCTGCGAACGTTTTTCGCGAGCGCGCCGGTGCGCCCGATTGTTTGAAAGCGAATGTTCTGTTTGTCGATCTCATCCAACTCAATCCGCAGATAGCGTCGCAACATGCGCATCAGCGCATCGATCTCATAACGCGGTCTTTTCCAGTTTTCCGTCGAAAACGCATAGAGCGTAAGCGCGCCGAGGCCCAGACGCGCGCCGGTATCGACCGCGGCACGAACTGCTTCAACGCCAGCGCGGTGCCCGGCGATGCGCGGCTGACTGCGTTGCGCGGCCCAACGGCCGTTGCCGTCCATAATGATGGCGACGTGCCGCGGCAGTCGGTCCCAATCAATCAAGGACAGCAACCGCTCTTCGCGGCTGCCGGTCTCAATCAGTCCATTGAAATCAGAAAGCATAATGAATGGCTTGTTCGTGGGTTAGAGTTCAAGCAGTTCAGAGTTCAAGCTTTAGCTTGTACTGGAAAGCGGCAACCTAAAGGTTGAAATCTGAACTGCCAGCCTCCATCCAACTGGCTCACATTCTTGCTACTAGGATCGTCTGTGTCAACGAGGTCTTAGCGCCAGCGTCTTTGCCGCAAACTCAATATCTCACCGAAACCAGCGTTAGGCCACAGGCAGGCGCCGTTGCTGCGGCAAGCGAACGGTCCCTTTCGTTTATTGCGCGCAACACCAGCTCGTCGTCTAATTCACCACGACCGACACCCATTAAAGTCCCGACAATGGATCGCACCATGTAGCGCAGAAAACCGTCAGCGCTTACGGTCACTTCTACGATGGGAGACTGAGCGCGCTCATCAACGCGCTGTTTGACCGTGAGCGACGTTACGGTGCGCGTCTTCGTTTCAGAGTCAGACTGCGCAGCCGAAAACGCAGTCCAGTCATGCGTGCCGACAAACAACTTCGCGCAATGTGTCATGCGTGCGAGATCGAAAGCGCGCGCGTCGTGATGCGCATAACGCAGCCAGAAGGGAGACATCGCTGGACCGTTTACAATCCGGTATAGATAGGTTTTTCCTAACGCCGAATAGCGCGCATGGAATTCGTCGTCAACAATCTCGGCGGCCAGCACCCGTACATCTTTCCCAACATTTCCATTAATTGCCGCGCGGAGTTTCTCCGGCGTGATATCCCTTTCGACTTGCACGCTCGCTACCTGGCCTTCGGCATGCACGCCTGCATCTGTACGTCCTGAACCATGTATCACCACAGCGCGGCCTTCGACGAGTGAAAGCGCCCTCGTCAACTCGCCCTGCACGGTTCGCAGTTCACCCTGCATCTGCCAACCGTGAAAATCGGTGCCGTCGTATTGAATGGTTAGTTTGAAATTCATTACTGGGAACTAACCGCCAAGGCGCCAAGAACGCCAAAGTAGATGCAAGATGACTTGACTGGCTTTTCCTCCTTGGCGTTCTTGGCGGCTTGGCGGTTAGCTCTTCCTGCTGCCTGGTTTGATCGCGAGTTCGCCTCGTTTGCAGAGTTCACAAATAGCAGGATCAACTGAAGGAACAGCAAGCGTCGCCAGCGCAATCCGCGGCACGCCTACCTCTGCTTTGCCCGACGAGCGATCGATTATCGAAGCTGCGCCGACTACGCTCGCGCCATACGCTTGCAACGCTGCAACTGTTTCGCGCGTTGAGCCGCCGGTAGTCACAACGTCTTCGACTACCAGCATTCTTTCGCCGGGCGCAACGGTGAAACCACGTCGCAGGATCATCACGCCGTCTTGTCTTTCAGTCCAAATAAATTTCGCGCCCAACGCGCGCGCCACTTCATGCCCGATTACGATCCCCCCAATAGCCGGCGACGCGACCGTTTGAATATTCGCGGCGCGAAAATGTTCTGCGATCCTACGTCCAAACTCTTCAGCGTCGCGCGGCTGTTGCAAGACGAGCGCGCATTGCAAATAAATCGGACTGTGCAAGCCGCTCGTCAGAATGAAGTGTCCTTCCAGCAGCGCGCCGGTTTTTCTAAACTTCTCGATCACTTCATCCGCTTGCAATGCTTAGCTCCTCATGCCGAGCGGCGCTGTCGTGTTACAATCCTGCACGAATGCCGCCTTTCGCAAATCTAGTTTCCGATTCCACGCTCGTACAGGAGACCATCGATCTGCTGCGCCTCTCCGGTGGCCGCGCCAACGCGTCGCAAATTGTTGACGTTGTTTTCAAAGTATCGCACATCGACGAAGAGTTGGCGGGTCTGCTGGTCAGCGATCTCGTCAAGGACGATCGGCGCTTCAAGATCATAGACGGCAATACCATCGAGCTACAGGCGTATGACTCCGAATCGCTGCTGCTGAAGGAATTGGATTTTGTCGTCGTTGACATTGAAGCCACCGGCGCGAAGATGCCGCCCAACCGCATCATCGAACTTGGCGCCTATCGCATTCGCGGCGGCCGGATCGTCGATAACTTTGTGACGCTCGTGAATCCTGAGATCTCGATTCCGCGCTTCGTCATGGCGTTAACCGGCATAACCAACGACATGGTCAAGAAAGCGCCGCTCTTTGCGGAAGTGGCTCCGAAGTGGCTGGAATTTGTAGCTGACGCCGTGCTGATTGCTCACAATGCGCCCTTCGACACAAATTTTATCAACCACGAAATCTCGCGCGTTTATCCCGGCCATCGCATGATCAATCCCCACCTTTGCACCGTCACTCTCTCGCGGCGCGCAGTGCCGGGCCTTGCAAACTATCGCCTCGATACCGTCTCCGACCATTTCTCAATTCCTATTGTCGATCGGCATCGCGCCGGCAGTGATGCACTTGCCACAGCAGAAGTTTTCATTCGCATTCTGGAGCGGCTTGAAGAGCATGGCGTCCGCGATCTGGCGGCGGCGCGCAACTTCCAGTCACCGCTCCTCGGTTCAACGAATGAAACAAAGCTCAGGCCTCAACTATTTCCGCTAGTCCCCGGTTTCTAGTCCCACTTCCTCAGCAGGCTCTCCTCGTCCCTTCAACAAATTTCGCGTCACGAAGAAAAGAATAATCAGCACCGCTATGCCAAGCCCGATCCAGGGGTAATACCGCTTGAGCATCTCCACTGCTTGCTGCCCGTAGCGAACTGCGAAGTAGCCCAGCAACATGAAGCGTACGATACGGCCAATCACGATCGCGATCGTAAACCGCGTTACACTGAAGCGAAACACACCGGCAGTGACCACAAACAACTTCAGCGGAAAAGGCGGCGGCATCAAACAGGCCACCAGGACCGACAGCATGTCGTATTTATCAATCCAATCCTTGACTCGTTTTTGTTTTGCTTCTGAAAATTTGGACAACGCGCGACTGCCTGCTTTACGCGAGATGTAATAAAGAATCAGGCAGCCGGCCGTTGAACCCAATACGGCGAGCAGAACATAAAGAAACATCCGATTCGGATTCGATACTGAAAGATACATGAGCAACGCGTCTGCGCTGCTCGGTAGGGGCACGAAGGTAGAATCAAGCAAACATAAAACGAAGAGTCCCGGCGCTCCAAAGGTCGCGATAAACTTCCCCGCCGTTTCCAGGTGCGCTGACATTTTATGCAGGAAACTCTTGATACTAAAAAGAAAAAAGATCATTCGCCTAACCCCGGGTTCCTTTCGAGTCAGATCCTAAGATTTGCTTCGCTCATTGATGTCACTCTCCGTGTCATCCGCAGCCTCTGTCTTCCGTGCTTCCGCTGATACGGCCGCTCTGCCACGCCCGCTCAACAGATATATCACGAGCGCCAACAACCCGACGCCCGTTGCCACACTGATGATAGCCAGGCCGTTGTCAATTAAGAATGAGAGCACGCGCCGGCCGTAATATACCGCGAGAATTCCCTCGACGTAGTAGCGAAGCGAACGCGCCAGCATCACCGTTAACAAAAACTTCCAACGCGGATATTCGAGAGTGCCCGCCGTGGCAACGAAGACTTTGAATGGCATGGGCGGAGGCAGCAGGGCCGGAATGGCGATCGCCAGAAAACCGTAGCGCGCGTAGGCGCGTTCGACTCGCTGGATGTTTTCTCGACTGAAGCGCCGCCGCAAGAGCGCCTGGCCGCCGCGGCGCATGATGGTGTAAAGAGCCAGGCAGCCAATTACTGATCCCGTCGCGGCAAACAGCGGAAAATAATACGCCGCGCTCGGGTGCTTGAAACAACGTCCGACGACCAGATAGTCGTTGATCTCCGGCAGCGACAAGAGCGACGAATCAAGCGCCCCAATCGCGATCATCGCCGGCGCTGCGTAGTAGAGCGGCAGACCGATCACATAGAGCTCAAGCCAACGGCCGATAGCGCGTAACCAATCAAACATTTTCTTAAGTGATGAGTACTGAGTGATGAGTGATGAGTAAAATCAAACTTACTCATCACTCATGACTCATGACTCATCACTGTTCTTATTTTGCGGGAGCGAATAGGGAAGGAGTGTCGTAGGTGACGCCGACAGTGAAACCCGAATTGTGGGTAAAGCTCGTGAGTCCTTTGATGCCGGCGAAATCAAACCGCAGTCCGGAAGCGCGAATCTGCATTCCCAGCCGCGCTTCAGATTGCGATTCAGTTCCCAGCGGAGCGTTGCCCGTTCTGGTGCTGGCGCGTCCATTGACCTCACCAGCGAAACTGAACTGCTTGTTCAAGCGGAAAATTCCGGCCACGCCATAGGTGAGCATATCGTTCTGGGTAAACAGTCGGGTGGGCGCGGTCAGGATGGCGACGCCAATGTTCCCGAAAGTATTGAAGCGGCCGTTGCGTCCGAATTTCTTGCCGACGAGGATTGAGCCGTAGGCGTTCGTTTGGTTCAAACCAATTCCGGTGGCCTGATTGGAATTCGGGAGTCCAACGCCGACTCGAAAACCAACCGCCGGTCCGCGTCTGGTTTCAGCTCGCAGTTTTAGTTTGGTCCACAGGATGAAATCACCTGGGCCGTTGGTGGAGTTAGCGCCAGGAGCTACGTTCAATGGAATTGCTGAGGCCCCGCGGCTGTTGATGCTGAGAAAATTCTGCGCGACGCCTTCGATTTGAAACTCAACGTTCGGAGCAAAACCGATGCTGATGCCGAGCACGCCAACGCGGGTTTCGTCCCCAGTCAAACCCGATACGGGAAACTTCGCGCCTTGTAGGAAGTCAATTCCCGCTTCGATTCGCAATGTTCCCGGCGGAATGATGTCTACGTCTTCCGTGATGAGCGGCCGCTGTTGCGCTCGCGCTGAACCGGCCAGCGCTAAGAAAAAGAGCACTGCAGCCGCGACACAAAGATGTTGGGGTTTTCGCTTAGACATTGGCTTTGTTTTGTCCGGCGCTGATTGTAATGTCAGGTCTCGCATAACGCAAACTATCGCGATTCGACTGATGAAAAATATTCTGCAACTGGAAAATCTCGACCTGAGAGATTTTCCCGCTGTCTAATATTTTTCTTCGGCTCCAGCCTCAACCATAAAAGGATTCATCCCTGTGCTACTATCTGCCAACTCCACAAGCATGAGGTTCCCCTGAAATGAAGAGACAATTTGCGACTCTCGCGCTCAGCTTTGCCTTTGCCTTGCTGCTGTCAGGCTCCCCTTCTGAAATTATCGCCCAACAAGCGACCGCCGATCAGGCGAATACAAAGACGTTGGCCATCGCCGGTTTGCACGATCGCGTAACAGTAAGACGCGACGAGCGTGGCATTCCCTACATCGAAGCGAAGAACGACGAGGACTTGTACTTCACGCAGGGATATGTGACCGCAAGCGATCGTCTTTGGCAGATGGATCTGTTGCGACGCAGTGAGCGCGGCCAATTGGCTGAGGTGTTAGGCAGCGCCGCGCTCGACCAGGACAAACAACATCGCACGCTCGGCTTTGCGCAGGAAGTGGAAGCCGAACTTGCCAGAGCCACGCCGGCGACGCGCGCTGTGCTCGAAGCTTACGCGCGCGGCGTGAACGCTTACATCGCATCACTCGATCCGAAAAGCTTGCCGGCCGAGTTTCTAATTCTTCAGTATCAGCCGCGGCCCTGGACACCCGCCGATTCTCTGCTCGTCGGCAAGCTATTTGCGGAAGCGCTCTCAAACACCTGGCGCCTCGACATTATGCGCGATGCTTTCGCCGCGCTGCCCGCTGAGAAACGCGCCGGTCTGCTGCCTGAGTTTTCGCCACTTGATGTTTTGGTGGTTGGTAAAGATACAAAGCCCGGCTCTAAGAAGCCCGCCTTCATTCAAGATTCAGAGAAATCTTTTTCGCGCGAAACATTGCTGGCGCTCGCGCGGGATCAGGAAATCGAAAACGAGTCGCTCCGGCATGTCGGTCTTTACGCGGAAGACTTGGCCGCCAGCAACAACTGGGTGGTGAGCGGTAAACACACCGCTTCCGGCAAACCATTGCTCGCCAACGATCCGCACCTACAGGCAACAGCGCCTTCGATTTGGTACATGGTTCACCTCAGCGCTCCTGGTCTGCGCGTAGCTGGTGTGACCGCGCCTGGCGGTCCGGGTGTAATCATCGGCCACAACGATCACATCGCCTGGGGCATGACGAATGTTGGTCCCGACGTTCAGGATCTCTACGAAGAAAAGTTTGACCACGATAACGCTAAGCGCTATCAAACCGCCGCGGGTTGGCGCGACGCCGAGATTCGTCACGAAGAGATCAAGGTCCGCAAGGGTTTTACTGACTCGACGACTGATAACGTCCCGTTTGATGTTACCGTGACGCAACACGGCCCGATCGTTTTCGAGAAGTCTGGCAAGCGTTACGCGCTACGCTGGACGGCGCTCGATCCCACGCTCAACCAGGCCGATTCCGCTTACCTAATAAACCGTGCGCGCAATTGGAAAGAGTTTTCCGCCGCGCTTGAGTTATTCACCGCCCCCACGCAAAACATAGTCTACGCAGACACCGCTGGCCACATTGGTTACCACGCCGCCGGCATTGTTCCAATTAGAAGATCGGGCGACGGCAGCGTGCCCTACGATGGCTCGACCGACGCCGGCGACTGGGTCAAGTACATCCCGATCAAAGATCTCCCAACCGTTTACGATCCGCCGTCGGGAATTATCGTCACTGCAAACCAGCGCATTGTCGGCACTGACTATCCTTACTTTCTGACGCACTCGTGGGCGCAGCCTTATCGCGCGCGTCGAATTTTTGACTTACTCAACCAGAAACCAAAATTGAGCACCGACGACTTTCGCCGGATCCAAGGCGACGTTTATTCCATCGGGCATGTTTCCTTCGCACACGAGACTGCGAAAATATTGCGACCCAGCTTAAAGCGAGACGAAACAAAGCTTGGGGAGTGGCTCGCTGCGTTTGATCATTGGGACGGGATGGTCAATGCCGATTCACGCGTGGCGCCAATGCTCCAGCAAATGCGCGCCGCTTTTCGTTCCCGAATTCTCGCGGCCGCGCTTGGCGACGATCTGGCCAAGATCTTTCAGTGGTCAAACTTCGATACGACGATCGACCGCGTGATAGCGGACCAGCCAAAGGAGTGGCTGCCCAAGGAATTCACGAGTTATCCGGACTTGCTGCGGGCTTGTTATGAAGATGCTCGAAAGGCCCTGACAAAGGGAATGGGCAATGATGAATCGAAATGGACCTGGGGCGAAGCGGTTAAGGTTAACTTCCGGCATCCGCTGGCTGCGGCGCCTTTGATCGGTTTGCAGTTTGCCATTGCTCCGATTCCGCAAAATGGAACCGGCGGACTGGCGGCGACAGTCAACGTCGGCGCGAACGTCTCGATGCGATTCATCGCGGACACGAGCAACTGGGACCAAACGCAACACGGAATCACCCTCGGCGAGTCAGGCATTCCCTCCACTCCACACTGGAGCGATCAACTCAGCGACTGGCGCGCAGTCACGCCGCGTGTGTTTCCTTTTAGCGAAGCTGCGATCGCGAAAGCAACGAAGGAAACGTGGGTGCTCGAGCCAAAGAAATAGTTTTACGATTCATGATGAGCGCTCCCAGCAAGACGTGGGTCTCACGACATCCGCTCAAGTGATCTGCTGGGACCGCGGGCGTCCCGCCCGCTAACGAGCGCGAAGCGCGAGAACGAATGGGGCAAGGTGAAAGATACGCGCCTGACGGCGCGTTTGCGGGCGAGACGCCCGCGGTCCCAGCAAATCGCTTGGCACGGTTAACGCGGCAACTCTCGCGGCGGTGGCGGAGCGGAAGGATTCTTCTCGCCGCTCGTCTGACCACTCTGCGACAAGACTTCCTTTATTGCCCCCAGGCTCGAGAGCATCGCCGAAGTTTCCACCGGCATGAAGATGACTTTGGAATTATTAGTTCGCGTCATGTCGCGCAGGCTTTCGATGTAACGTGTGGTGATTAGATACTGCGCCGGATTGCCGTGCTCGTGCATCGCCTCCGCGACAAGTGCGATGGCTTCGGCTTCACCCTGCGCGTTTCGTTGTCGCGCCTGGGCAGCGCCTTCGGCGGCGAGAATGGCCGACTGCTTTTCACCCTCAGCGCGCGTAACGGCCGCCTGCTTCTCACCTTCCGCGCGCGTGATTGCTGCTTGCCGATCGCCTTCCGCCTGCAACACGAGGGCGCGGCGATTGCGCTCGGCAGTCATCTGCTTCTCCATCG
>JANLYZ010000355.1:0-19567 GCA_031365905.1 Chloracidobacterium sp.
ATGAACGGGTTATCAGTCGGTTTTCCCGGTCGGGAGAAGTCCAACGTCACCTCGTTCTCATAAGCCCACTTGTCCAACACCTTCGAGATGAACTCGCTGCCGTTGTCCACCTGGATGCGCTTCGGGACCACGCCGCGCAGCTCCTTGATTCGTTCCATCACGGCCACTACGTCAAAACCTTTCAAGCTCTGGCCCACCTCGATTTCCAGACACTCGCGGCTATAGTTATCGACTAAAGTTAAGGCCCGGAATCTCCGTCCGTCAAACAGCTGATCGCTGACGAAGTCCATGCTCCAGCACTGATGTGGTCCAGTCAGCACCGGCCGCTCCTGCCGGTGCGCCGCCGCCTTGCTGCGCCGCGGTCGTTTGCTTCTTAAGTTCAAGCCTTCTTCCTTGTAAATACGATAGGTCCGCTTGTGGTTGTCGCCCCAACCTTCCCGCCGCAGCAGTATCTGGATCCGCGGGAAACCATACCTTACTCGCGTCTCGGCGATCTCCCTGATCCGCTGCCTCACTGCCCGATCGTCCCGCTTGTGATCGATGTAGCAAAACACTGTTCGAGATAACATCACCACCGCACAGGCCCGGCGCTCCGAGACCCGATAGGCCGCCAACAGACTGCTCGCCAACTCTTTCCTTTGTCCACTTCTTAAAGCTTTTTTTTTAACACGTCCTGGAGCATCTGCTTGTCCAGCGTCAGGTCCGCCACTAACTGCTTTAGCCGGCTGTTCTCTTCTTCCAACTGGCGCAATCGCCTCAGCTCCGTTGGGCCTAGTCCGCTGAACTTCTTCTTCCAGTTGTAGAACGTGGCTTCGCTGATACCCAACTTCCGGCACACCTCCGCCACCGCTACCCCCGTCTCCGCCTGCTGCAGCGCAAACACGATCTGCGACTCCGTGAACTTTGATCTCTTCATGGCAATTATGTCCCTTCATCCTGTCATAATTGCCCGATTTTCTCTATTTTAGATTGGTACTGTTTTTAGGGAGAAGGTCAATAAGTAAAGCGCTCGAAGTATCCATCTCCTCGTTCGGAGGGAGAAGTTTATCGAGGAGTGTTTGGACTTGTGTTCTGGTGGGCGCTGGTGTTTCTTCGGACATAACATCTTCTCCATTGAGATTGAATTGCGTTAGGCAATCGCTGATGGCTGCCTTTTGTTGAGCCACTCAAATCCCAAGATGTTTCCCGCCTGTTTTTCTTCCTCTCCCCTCAAGTTCATGAACGAAATAAAGTTGCAGTCTTTAATAGTAAGTTGCGAACATTAAAAGTTAGTTGCGGACTTTATTTATCCAAATCACTTGGCTGTTACACAGCCTGCGTTTCCTACAAACGCATTGGCATAACGACGTATTTGTACTCGTAGTCTCCACCTTCGGCGGGGCGAAGTTGAGCTTGAGAGTTTCCATCCTTGAATTCGAATGCCACAGCGCCATCGCCGACCACATTCAGAAACTCCTGGAGATACTGAGCGTTGAAACCGATGTCTACTTCCTCGCCGTTGTAGTCAGTCTGAATTGTTTCGCGCGCTTCGCCCTCTTCTGCGTTTTGTGAACTGATTACCAACTGGTTTGGTTCGAGATGAAATCGGATTGCACGCGAGCGTTCATCAGCCATCAATGCCACGCGACGGATAGCAGAGTTCAACAACGTCGCGTCAAACTGGATTGACTTGTCGTTGGTCTTCGGCATGACCATGTCGTAATTAGGAAACTGTCCATAGAGCATTCTCGAAATTAGAAGTCTTGGGCCCACTTCGAAAAAGATGTGATTGCCGTCCATGCCCAAACTAATATCGCCTTCGTACCCGGCCGTCAGTTTTGTCAGTTCTGCTAAGGTTTTTCGGGGAATTAAGGTATCAATGGCGTCGAAACTACCGTCTTTGGAGGTGCCCTTTCGTTCCACGTAAGCCAGCCGGTGACCATCGGTCGTGATCATTTTTGCGCCTTCCTTGTCCAAAATAAACTTGGCGCCTGAGAGCGTGTAACGAGACTCTTCCTGCGTAATCGCAAAGATAGTTCTATCAACAAAAACCTTAATAACGTCGGCGGCAATCTTTGTTGGCGTTGACTTGGAATCCGGCACTTCGGGAAAGTCTTCCTTCTTGATACCGACCAGTTTGAAGCGCGACTTATCGCAAGTCACCGTTACCCAATCGTTATCTTCCTTCTTAAAAGTTACGGGCGCATCGGGCAGTAACCTGGCTATCTCAAACAACTTCCTTGCCTGCACGCAAATTGATCCCGGCGTGGAAATATCTTCGGCGTCCGTATCGCAGCGAATGGTTACATCCAGATCTGTTCCGATAAAACGAATCGTTCTTTCACCGACGGTTTCGATGAGGATATTAGATAGAACCGGGATGGTGTTCTTTTTCTCTACCACTCCTTGAACAAACCCAAGTTCTCTCTGGAGATTTTGTTTGCTGATAACAAATTGCATGCTCGACTCCTTACGTTTTGCGCCTTCACTGGAAACCATAATAAATTCCTCTTTGCTTTCTGCTTCTAACTAACATAAAACAGTTATTAATTCCTAGCAGTAGTAGTAGTGCCTGTTGATTTGCGGAAAAGCCAGGAAAGGTCAATTAAAACCTTAGTGGGCGATGTTGATAAGCGAGTGAAATTCTGATCAGGAATTCCACCCGTCTGTTAGAAACATCAACTCACCGATTCATTCTATTCTTTGCACAGCCTCGGTGCCAAACACGTTGTGGAATTCTTCTAAACATCGGCTTGTCTTAGGCTGTCTCACGCGAATCTCCTAACAAGAACACTTGGAAAATCGAATCACTACTTTTGCAGAGCCTCGGAGAGATTGACTAAACGCTTCTGGAAAACAGCATCAGACGCGGTTAACGATTTGATCTTCTCACACGAATGAATGACTGTGGTGTGATGTTTTCCGCCAAAGGCGCGCCCGATTTCCGGATAGCTGTGTTTCGTGAATTTTTTGCAAAGATACATTGCGATCTGGCGAGGAAAAGCGACGCTGCGGGAATTGCTTTTGGTCACCAACTGATCGGTGGTCAGCCTGTAGCTGGCGGCAACAACCTTCTGGATTTGCTCGATAGTTATTACGCCCGGCTCCTCCTCGCTGGCGATGTTCCTTATTGCATCTTTCGCGATATCCTTCGAAACCGGAATACCCCGCAACGATGAGATTGCGACTAACCGAATAAGAGAACCCTCCAACTCTCGTACATTATTCTTGACCCTGCCGGCGATGAACAAAGCTACGTCATCCGGAATAACGAATCCGAGCGCCTCGGCTTTGCGCTTCAGAATCGCAATTTTTGTTTCCAGATCTGGCGGTTCGAGATCGGCGATGAGTCCCCACTCAAAGCGGGAATGCAACCGCTCTTCAAGCGTCGGTATTTCGCGGGGTGGACAGTCTGAACTAATCACTATCTGTTTCTGCTGTTCATAGAGGGTATTAAACGTGTGAAAGAATTCTTCCTGGGTCCGCTCTTTCCCGGCCATGAACTGAATGTCGTCGATAAGCAGAACATCAACCGAGCGATACTGTTCCCTGAAGCCCTGCGTCTTGTCATAACGAATGGAATTGATCAGTTCGTTCATGAACCGCTCGGATGAAAGATAAGAAACCCTGAGGTGTGGGTTACGCTGCTTGATCGCATGGCCGCAAGCATGCATCAAGTGAGTCTTTCCCAAACCCACGCCTCCGTACAAATAAAGCGGGTTGTAGGTTTTTCCCGGAGCTTCAGCGACTGCGATTGAGGCCGCGTGCGCAAACTGATTGCAGGAGCCAACCACGAAATTGTCAAAGGTGTACTTTGAATTGAGCGCGGGATCCGAAGCCACTTGACGGGCGGTTGCTACCGCGGCCGCGCTGCCTTGAGGATTGGACCGAAAGGACTGGGTGACACTGCCGGACGGATTGTCATGGGCGTCAGGTTCTATAACTCGAGACAAAGCAGACGGTGGAGGCGGTGCAACCAGAGCGCGCTCTTCGATGACAATCCAGTCGACTGAATAACCGGCGAGATTGAGTTCACTAAAAGACTGATCGATAAGGTTCGTGTAGTTTGACTTTACCCAGTCTCGTACGACCTGGTTCGGCGCACGCAAGCGAACCAGTCGTCGTTCCCTGTCAATTTCTTCGAACCGTATTGGATTGAACCACGTCTCAAAACTCTCACCTTGGAGTTTGGTTTTGATAGAACGAAGAACGTTATCCCAAAGATTACTCTCCACCAGACTCACCTTTGACTTACGAGATCGGCTTCAAAAGTTACCTATTACAGCGATGCACATCCGACCTTATGAACCAGCGATGAGCGCACCGTAAACGACGGGCGGATCCTAATTCGCAGAATCCTAGCCGAGGAATTACTCACAGGGTTTTCCACGGGTCTGTGGAAAACCCACCGTCTTAAAGTAAAGCTTTAAGATTATGTTTATCAATCATTTACAAGGACTGATGGAACTTGGCCGGAGACTAACACACAGCTTCTGTTTGAGGCAAGGAACTGAAAATATAAAACACGCGTGGCGGTTCAGTCTCGAACAAGAGGGGGAAATTGGCTGGCATCGGTTCCTTGGATTTAGCCTGCGGTGCAGAATCGAGAGCGATCCTGCTTTCTTGACAGAAGGTCAAGTGACCGTTACTCTTACGGTTTTCTTTTCACGGGAGATTTCCATCTATGTCGAAGCGAACTTTTCAGCCTAACAATCGGCGTCGAGCGAAAACACATGGATTCCGAGCAAGAATGGCGTCGAAGGCCGGCAGGCTTGTTCTGAAGCGACGGCGTGCAAAGGGACGGCATCGTTTGACGCCGGCTCACTACTAATGCGACGTAGCGGATGAAGGCATATCTGCGCGGCAGCAACGATTTCCAAAAAGTTTATCAGCAGGGCAAACGGTATGAAGGTGCATTAATGACCGCGTTTGTCCTGCCCAACAACTTGTCTCATGACAGATTCGGTATTACAGCTTCTCGCAAGGCACTGGGAAACGCGGTCCATCGAAATCGTGCCAAGCGACTCCTGAGGGAAACTTTTCGTCTGCAGTTTTCGTCCGTTAGTGGTTTGAGGCAAAGATACGACTGGGTCTTGAACGCGAAGCGCCGGTTGCCTTCTCTGAAAGTAACTGCAGCTATCGAAGAATTCGAGAACCTGATATTGCGAGTGGCGCAGACGGAGAGAAAAGGAAGAGAGTAAAGTCCCGAATCTTCCGGGCAATACGTGAAGTCATTACTTATCGCACTTCTCAGGTTCTATAAACTCGCCATTTCACCACTTCTTCCAGCTTCTTGCAGATTCTCTCCAACGTGTTCGCAATATGCTGCTGAAGCGATTAGTCGCTACGGCGCCCTTCGTGGCAGTGCGTTGGCGCTCCGCAGATTGTTGCGCTGCCATCCTTTCAGCGCTGGTGGGTACGATCCAGTAAAGTAGCAAGGAAAATTCGGACAGTTGATTCGTGACCGCTAATCCACATGCAACAAAAACGACTCATACTCGCGCTCTTGATCTCCACGGCAATTCTTTTTTTGTGGAGCTACCTGGTTCCTAAGCCCCCGGTGTCCACGCCTTCTGCCTCAAATCAAGCTACTCCACAACAGACTGCATCGCCGGCGACAACGGCGGCAACAACTCCAACGCCATTACCCGCAGTCCTTCCGAACGTGGCCGCTAATACAACACCGCACCGCATTATTACTATCAAAACGCCCCTCTACGAGGCCAAGCTCGACAGCCTAGGCGCCGAAGCGATTAGTTGGATCATTAAGAAGAACAAAGACAGCGAGCAGTCGATTTATTCGGTGGCAGGCGACAAGAAGACCCATATCCCGCTCGAGCTGGTATCGCAGGAAGGGCTGAAGCGACAACCTCGCGAGGCCCCACTTCAATTATCCATTCGTGACGCATCGGTCGATGCGCTCTTGTCGTCGACTAACTATGTGATCGAGGGCCTTGGGGGCCAGACGGGCGATTCGGAAGTGACCTTAAGCCCAGGGGAAAAGAGACGAATAACGTTCCTCCTCACCGATCGCGCAAGTGGCTTGGATGTTGTAAAGACCGTGGAACTGGATGCCGATAGTTACATCGCTAATCTGGAGGTAACAGTTAAGCGAGGTGGTCAGGTTGTTCCAGAGGCCAGGCTCAAGGTTGGACCAAGCATCGGCGACCAGGGAGTCAAGCACTACACCTTCTACTCGGTCGCTCCCGAGGCCGTGGCTGCGGTCGGTGAGAAGGTTGAGCGTCACCAGGGGCAGGCAATCAATGAAAACAAGAGCAGTCCCGATCACCTGACACCTCCTGGTACCGTGGATTGGGCAGCCGTGGGTGATACCTATTTCTCGATGGTAGCCATACCTGGGAAGAAACTTACCGGTTTGGAGCTGCAAACCACGCAGTATGATTATTCCGGAAACGGAAAACCTGAGAAGCGATATCTGGTAACTGCCTGGGTGCCAATTCCCACGGATGGTTCGAGCTCGCTAATTTATACTGGACCAAAGGACCATTACCTACTTACTCAAGCAAGCAATCAAGTCCGCCAATCGCTGGGACGTAATAATATCGACCTCGAAGGAGTCATTGACTACGGCTGGTTTAGCTGGATGTCGCGACCGCTTGCTGTACCTATTCTGAGTTCTATCAAGTGGCTGCAGAAGCTGACCGGCAGTTACGGCGTAGCAATCATTCTCTTCACCATTGTGATCTATTCACTGTTCTTTCCTTTGAAATGGCGTTCATCGAAGTCGATGAAAAAGGCTCAGAAGCTTGCGCCCCGCATGAAGGAATTACAGGAAAAAATCAAAGGGATGAAGCAAAGTGATCCGCGGCTAAAAGAATTGCAGGTCGAACAACTGCGTTTGATGAAGGAAGGCAATCCTCTCGGTGGCTGTCTTCCGCTCTTGATTCAGATGCCTTTCCTGTTCGCTTTATATCGGGCGATAACCATCTCGCTTGATTTTCGCCAGGCAAGCTTCCTCTGGCTTCCTGATCTTTCGGCGCCAGAACCGTACTTCATCCATATTCTTCCAATCCTCATGGCGACAACCATGATCGTCTTGCAATTGATTACGCCGGCGCCCTCAGCGGATCCGATGCAGCGAAAGATGATGGCGGTCGGCATGCCGTTGTTTATGCTGTACATTCTTTGGAGCGCTCCATCAGGTTTGCTACTCTATTGGTTGGTTGGAAATATAGTGGGTTTTGGTCAGCAGTTTGCAATTAATAAGTGGACGCAAACGCCGCCTGACGAACCCGCTTCGCTCCTACCGCCAGGCACGAAGGCTCTAAAGAAAGGAAGCGCGGCAGCCAAAGCTACCTAGTGGGAGTGAACTTGGCTGAATTTTGACTGCCGACTAACTATGGAAGAAGGATGCACTAAAGCCAGCGCGTTTCTTGAAACGGTGTTTCAAGGCATCGGCTTGAAAATCACCGTTGCTGCTACTGAAACCCCGACCGAATGTCTTCTGGATCTTAGCGGACCAGACGCCGATTTGTTACAACTTGAGGGCGGAGAACTCTTGCAAGCCATGCAGCACTTGGTTAATCAGGCATTCGGGCGAGAACTTTCAGAAGGACAACGACTGGTTTGCGACGTCGAAGGATTTCGCGCAACGCGGGAAGCAGAGCTACGAGCAATGGCCAACCTGGCCGCAGAACGGGTGCGATCGACAGGCGCGCCATTCCTTTTTGGTGAAATGAATTCCAGCGAGCGCCGAATAATTCACCTCACGCTGGCCGAGTGTGAAGATCTCTATACCGAATCGGTTGACGACGGACCCGCACGTAAGCTCCGGGTCGCGCTGAGAACAGCGAAATAGATCAGGTACCTTCGGTTCGTCAGTCCTGTGCTTCCCATAGAATATGAACACCATAGTTGCGGTTGCAACATCGCCCGGTCGCAGTGCGATCGGAATTGTAAGACTAAGTGGGCCGGAGTCCCTGGAAATACTCCGCGGTCTTGTCAACGACCACTCATTCACGCCTGAGCCAAAGCATGTCACGTTAAGACAAATCGTTAGAGAAACTGGTGAGCCGCTGGATTCGGCTCTTGTGTGCTACTTCGCTGGTCCCCAGTCTTTTACAGGGGAAGACATGGTAGAGGTAAGCTGTCATGGTTCGCCGGTGATTCTTAGGCGAGTTCTGGACTTTACCCAGAGCTTGGGTGCACGGCTGGCCGGACCAGGTGAGTTCACGCTGCGCGCCTGCCGGAATGGCAAGCTCAATCTCAGTCAGGCGGAGGCGATCCGTGATCTCATCAATGCCCAAACAGATGCGGCGGTGCTCCAAGCCACGCGCCAACTAAAAGGCGAACTGTCGGCGGCTCTGCAGCCGGCGAAAGAGAGGTTGATTCGGATCATTGTAAGACTCGAGTCAGCCCTTGAATTTGTTGAGGACGACCTTCCGGAAATCCAGAGTGAAGAAATACGAACGACCTTTGCTGAAATCGCTGCGATCGTAGACGCTTTGGTGACCTCATTTTCGACAGGCCGCGCGTTGCGAGAGGGAGTGAAAGTGGCGATCGCGGGACGGCCAAATGTCGGTAAGTCTAGTTTATTCAATAAGTTAGTGAAGTCTAACCGAGCCATAGTCACCGAGATCGCAGGAACCACGAGGGATAGTATTTCGGAGTCGATAAGTTTGGGCGGGATTCCCGTCCAGGTAACTGACACTGCCGGCTTACGGATCGCAAGGGACAAGGTCGAAAAAATGGGCATCGAACGTACACACCAAGCCATGGCAGAGTCGGATCTTATTGTCGCTGTCGTCGATGGCTCGACTTCGTTTGGGAACGAGGACCTAGTAATGGTCCATCACGTAACGCAGGGAAGGCACGTGGTAGCGATTAACAAGTGTGACCTTGGTGAGGATGCCGATGTTGCGCAGTACTTGGACCAGACAATGCGAGTGGTCCGCACATCGGCATTGACAGGGGAAGGACTCGAGGAACTGACGGCTGCTATACTGGAGCCATTTGGTGCGGTGGACTCGGAAACAGTCGGGCTGTTGATAACTGACAGCAGGCATTACGATCTATTACGCCGAACACAAGCTTCGCTGAGTCACTCGGCTGAATTGTTTGGTAGCGGTGGGAGCGAGGAGATCGTGTTGGTGGGGCTTCATGGGGCCCTGCAATTTCTGGGGGAGATTACAGGTGAGACAAGCACGGACGAGATTCTCGGTGAGATCTTTAGCACCTTCTGCATAGGAAAATAGCGATGGTTTTTGACGAAGCCTTTGACGTGATCGTGATCGGTGGGGGGCATGCCGGCTGTGAAGCTGCGTCGGCGGCAGCACGTCTCGGCGCGAATACGGCATTGGTGACCTTAAACCTCGACCTTATCGGCCAAATGTCTTGTAATCCCGCAATTGGTGGAATAGCTAAAGGGCATTTAGTGCGAGAGATTGATGCGTTGGGTGGAATCATGGGTCGAGTTGCGGATCGAACGGGTATTCAGTTCCGCCTGTTGAATCGTTCCAGAGGACCTGCGGTTCAGTCTCCGCGCGCACAAGTCGATCGCAGTCTCTATCGGGCGGAAATGCGAAAGATGTTGGAGCACACCGATAATCTCCACTTTCGCCAAGGAATGGTGGTTGAGTTGTTGGTGCGGAATAGGACGATTTTTGGAGTCGAAATGCAGGATGGGCGGCGAATAGCCGCTAAGGCAGTAGTTGTTGCCGCAGGAACCTTTCTGAATGGATTAGTGCATACTGGGCAACGAACGTACGCAGCTGGTAGGGCGGGTGAACCCGCTTCGATTGAATTGGCTGAATCCCTGAAGAAACTCGGCTTTCCGGTTGGCAGGTTAAAGACAGGTACGCCGCCCCGGCTGGATGGCAGAACAATTGACTGGTCTGCATTTCAACCTCAGGAAGCTGACGAGCTGCCGGTGACGTTTTCATTTTCCACCGACAAAATAGAGCAGCAGCAGATCAGGTGCTACGTAGGTTATACAAATCAACATCTCCACGAAACGATTCGGGCGAACCTCAGTTCGTCGCCACTTTATTCGGGACAAATCACAGGAATTGGTCCGCGTTATTGCCCTTCGATTGAAGATAAGGTGGTCAAATTTGCGGATAAGGATCGCCACCAACTTTTCCTGGAGCCCGAAGGACACAATACGAACGAGGTCTATCTAAACGGATTCTCGACTTCGTTGCCAGCTGAACTCCAGCAGGGATTGGTAAGAATGATACCCGGCCTTGAGGAAGCGAGAATAATTCGGCCTGGCTATGCAATTGAGTATGACTTTGTTAATCCGACGGAATTAGGACCGGATCTCCAGTGTCACAGAACCGCCGGTTTATTTCATGCCGGCCAGGTAAATGGCACGACTGGGTACGAAGAGGCGGCCTGCCAGGGGTTGGTAGCGGGTATTAATGCGGCCGCTATGGTAAACGGAAGACCGTCGTTCCGATTGAAGCGGGAGGAATCTTATATTGGCGTGCTCGTCGATGATCTAATCAGCCAAGGGGTCGATGAACCCTACCGTGTCTTTACGTCGCGAGCTGAATGCCGCTTGGCTTTGAGGCACGATAACGCAGACGAGCGATTGCGGGGTTACGGGAGGATGGTGGGGCTTGTAGGCGACGGCGACTGGGAGCGGTTTAATCAAAAGCAGAATCGTATTGCGGTCGTTAAGGCATGCCTGAAGAGCACGCGTTTGAAAAAGACAGATGCCGGATATTTGGCGGCGACAGAAATAGCAGGGTCGCAGTTAGGGGAGTCGATAAACCTTGAGGCGTTGGCAAAGCGACCTGGAGTCCGAAGTGAAATGATAATGAGGCTCTTGCCCTTTGAAACAAGAAAAGCCGTCAATATGTGCGAGTTAGAGGCCGCGTTGGCCGACAATCTTTATGTCGGGTATATTCGAATCCAGAATGGTGTCGTCCAGCGCCTGAAACACCACGACTCGGTTCCCATTCCTGCCGGATTGGATTTCAGGACTCTGAACGGACTGTCACATGAAATGGTGGAGCGGTTAGAGCGCTCGCGACCACGGACCTTTGGCGAAGCCCGCAAAGTACGAGGAGTCACAGCGTCAGCGCTCTCGACGCTCTACGTAGCCGCCAACCTACAAGGTTGACAATGTTTCACGTGTCCCTTTTTGGCCAATTGGGACACGTGGAACCCTCCGGCCATAAATCGACATAACCTCAAGTCCGTAGAAACTCCCCAGACCTTTGTGTTAAGTTACCCGCACACGTGTAATCGAAACACGCCACTATCAGATGGCTAAGATAATCGCGATCGCAAATCAAAAAGGCGGGGTGGGTAAGACAACTACCGCGGTCAACCTAGCCGCAGTGCTAGCCGGTAACGGTTTTTCGGTGCTGCTGGTTGATGCCGACCCCCAAGGTAATGCAACTTCAGGTGTCGGCATCCAGCGAGGAAGTTTTCGAAAAAGCATTTATCACTCCGTCGTCATGGGCGATCCCGTCGAAGATGCCGTCCTGTCTACTGAGATTCCCGGATTAAGGATTCTGCCTGCAAACAAGGACTTAGCTGGTGCTGAGGTGGAGCTTGTTGATATGGATCACAGGGAATCCCGACTCCGCCAAGCTCTGGCATCCCAAGAGGCGATTTATCAATACATAATTGTCGACTGCCCTCCGTCGCTAGGCCTCTTGACCCTCAACGCCCTAACAGCAGCCAGATCGCTATTAGTACCGATTCAGTGCGAGTATTACGCGCTGGAAGGCGTAACCGAATTGTTTGACACTTTGGCCCGAATTCGTCGACTCTACAATCCCAGCCTGACAATCGAGGGGTTGCTCCTTACCATGTACGATGAGAGGACGAACCTGTCAACGGCTGTTGCTTCCGACCTCCGAGATTTTTACGGGAAACAGGTATTTCAAACCGTGATCCCCCGCAATGTTCGGCTGGCAGAGGCACCAAGCTACGGAAAGCCCATCACGCTCTACGACGCACACTCGAAGGGCGCGGAGTCGTATTCGCAATTAGCTAAGGAGATAGTGGCCAATGACACGAAAGGCGTTGGGTCGGGGGTTGGGGGCACTGCTCTCATCTGAGGGTGCTGGCACGGTAGCCCAAGGTACCGACGAAGTTCGCATAGATCTGATCGATCCCAGCGCGCTTCAGCCGCGGAGTGTTTTCGATGAGTCGAAATTGGATGAACTCGCCAAATCGATCAGCGCTAACGGTGTCGTCCAGCCGGTGCTTCTGCGGCGAAGAGGGGATAGGTTTGAGCTTATCGCCGGAGAAAGGCGCTGGCGCGCCGCTGGGCGTGCTGGCTTAACCAAGATACCAGCGGTCGTGCGGGATGTCTCGGATGACAAAGTTCTTGAGACAGCGCTGATAGAAAATATTCAGCGAGAGGATCTTAATCCAATTGAAGAAGCTAGAGCCTACAAGAGGCTCATTGAAACATTGGGTCTGACCCAGGAAACGGTTGCGGCTCGAGTAGGTCGCGATCGATCCTACGTGACAAATTATCTTCGGTTGCTCCGGCTGCCAGAAGACATACAGGATCTCCTGCAGAACGGTCGGATCTCTACCGGACACGCCAGGACCCTTCTCGGCGCAACCACGCCCGATAGCCAGCGGCGGATCGCCCGCAAAATAATTGAGCAGGACCTTTCTGTCCGAGCCACTGAGCGATTGGTAAAACTTGCGGAGATCCCATCCAGCCAGGCTCGTTCTAAAGTTACCGCCGGTTCGTGGGAAACGGATCCTAACGTACGGGCCGCGGAAAGCAAACTCCGGAGGCATTTCGGCACTAAGGTGAGAATAGTTAAGTCGGCAGGTGCCCCCGCTGGGCGAATAGAGTTTGAGTTCTACGACGACGATGATCTTACTCGGCTGTTCCGTCTCTTGATCCCCGCAGACGGCAGAGCGGCAGCAGTATAAAGCACTACGCCCGTTAGTACATAGTAAAAGAGAATGGCGGCCTGTTTTGTTGGAGGCTGAAATCGAAGCGGCCAGAGTGCCGCTTGACCGTCGTTTTGCGCCAGTGTTATGCTCCGACGCTTTTGGCTGCGCGTTAGTTTCTAGGAGTTGGGTTGGTACTATTATTAGCCGGTAGTGCGATTCAGTTGGTTCCCGATGGGACACTTTTGTTCCATTTGGTGCTTGTTGTCTTCATGGTGGGGTTGCTGAATGCGACTCTCCTCAGGCCAATTAACCGCGTTTTGGAGATACGTGACCAGCGAACAAAGGGGCGCGTCGCAGAAGCTCGGAAAGTTTTGGCGAGCACAGACCAGAAAATACGCGAATATGAGAGACGACTGCGGGAGGCACGAGCTAGCGGATATGTAACGCTGGACGAGGTGCGGGCCGCGGCTGCACAAGAGCGGGACCGCCGAGTGTCTGAAGTCAAAGAGGATCTCAGCCGCTGGCGCGACGCGGAGAGACAGAAGGTGAAGGAGGACGAAGGGGCCGCAAGAGTAGGCTTGATGAGTGATGCTCGAGCGAGGGCATCAGAGATTAGCGATCGCATCATTGGACGGGAAGTAGCACCCTCTGCGACAAATCTTTAGCTTGCGAGTTTGAGATCAATTTGTCTTTTCAAGTTTCCATAGCTTTCAATTTCCTAAATCTGATCCCGGAGTGGCTAGATCCGTGGGTTAACTACCCCGGGCTTGAGCTGTGGAAGTTTGTAAACCTATTGATATTTGTTGTGTGTGCGTTCTATTTGCACCGTCGGTTCGGCCGACCGATTCGTGAGGCGCTGCGATCCCGAGGAGAGGGGATCAAGGGCAAGCTGGCAAGGGCGGAGGAGGAACACGATCAGGCCTTAGCGAAGCTGTCAGAAGTTGAGACGCGGTTTGCAGGATTGGATTCGGAGATCGCCAGAATTCAGGAAAAGGTGAAAGCCGAAGGTGCGGCGGAGCGACAACGGATTGAACTGGCGACAAAAGAAGAGATCGCGAGAATGCGGGAGCAAGCGAAGAGGGAAATAGAAAGCGCCGGCAAGGCGGCAAGGAATGAGTTGCGTAAGTTCGCGGCGCTGGAGAGCGTACGGCTGGCTGAGGAGATATTGAAGACTGAAATGGGGGCGGACGACGACGCCCGCCTAACAAGTCTGAGTGTGGAACAGCTTGGAAGGAACGCCAATTGAGCTCGCAGACTGTAGCAAGGCGATATGCTTCAGCTTTGGCTGACGTGATAATCGAAAGAGGCGAAGCCGGGCTCGTTCAGGCAGAGCTCACTGCCTGGGGAATGATGATTTCGGGAAACAGTTCCCTACTCGAGGTCTTCCGTAATCCCACGGTCGCGTACGAGAAAAAGGGAATTGTCTTGGACGAACTGATTGGACGCAGCCGCGTGCGGCCAACAACCGCGAATTTTCTTCGGACACTGTTGAAAAATCAAAGACTTTCCGAGCTTCCCGAGGTAAATGCCAGGTTGGCCCAGATATTGGACGAGCGCGCCGGAGTCGTGAGCGCCGAAATAACCTCAGCGCGGCCTGTCTCCGAAAGCACCAAGGCGGCACTGGAGCAGAAACTCACTCAGTTGACCGGGAAGCGGGCACGTTTGAGTTTTGCGACTGATGAGTCGCTCATAGGCGGGATAGTTACCCGGATCGGCTCAACGGTATACGACGGTTCAGTGAGCACTCAACTGCGACGGCTTCGCGAGGAGCTTGCGGGCTAGTACAAAGGAAAACGATGGAACCAATTAGAGCGGACGAAATAAACGAAATCATTCGCAAGCAAATTGAGAATTTTGAGACTGGAGTGACCGTGATGGAAGTTGGCACGGTCATCAAGGTCGGTGATGGAATTGCCGAGATCCATGGACTGGAAAAGGTAATGGCGGGCGAGTTGCTCGAGTTCCCGCATGACGTTCGTGGACTTGCTTTGAATCTCGAAGAGGACAAGGTGGGTGCCGTGCTTTTTGGGGACTACCAGGCAATTAAGGAAGGGGATCTGGTTAAGCGAACAAGCCGGATCATGCAAGTCCCCGTTGGAGACGCGATGGTGGGCCGCGTTGTCGACGCGCTGGGAAACCCGATCGATGATCGAGGTCCAATCGTTACCGACGAGTTTTATGCAATTGAACGTATTGCTCCCGGAGTAGTTGATCGGCAGCCGGTTAAGGAGCCGTTACAAACCGGGCTCAAAGCCATCGATGCGATGGTGCCCATTGGACGTGGGCAACGTGAGCTGATTATTGGGGATCGACAAACGGGAAAAACCGCGGTTGCAGTCGACACCATCATAAACCAGAAGGGCAAAGACGTAATTTGCATCTACGTCGCGATCGGGCAGAAGGCTTCGACCGTGGCACAGGTAGTGAAGACCCTCGAAGATTTCGGCGCACTCGAATACACCATCGTCGTGAAAGCAACAGCGTCCGACCCGGCGGCAATGCAGTTCCTGGCGCCATACTCAGGTGCCGCAATGGGTGAGTATTTCCGCGACAACGGCCGTCACGCCTTGACGATCTACGACGATCTTTCCAAGCAGGCAGCCGCGTACCGCGAAATATCTCTCCTGCTTCGCCGTCCGCCCGGTCGCGAGGCTTATCCAGGAGACGTGTTCTATCTCCACTCGCGTTTGCTCGAGCGCGCGGCAAAAATGTCTGACTTGAAAGGCGGCGGATCTCTTACAAGCCTGCCGATTATTGAAACTCAGGCGGGAGATATTTCGGCCTACATACCAACGAACGTCATTTCAATCACTGACGGTCAAATATTCCTGGAAGCGGATCTTTTTAATAGTGGTATTCGTCCGGCGATCAACGTAGGCAACAGCGTTTCTCGCGTCGGGGGTTCCGCTCAGATCAAAGCCATGAAGCAAGTTGCAGGAACGCTGCGAATTGATCTCGCACAGTTTAGAGAACTGCAAGCCTTCGCCCAATTCGGATCTGATTTGGACAAAGCGACGCAGTCGCAGCTCGCTCGCGGTGAGCGCCTCGTTGAGATTCTAAAGCAGCCTCAATACCGGCCAATGAATATTGAAAACCAGGTGCTTGTCATCTGGGCCGCCAGCAATGGTTATGCTGACGACGTGGTGATCGAAGATGTTCGCGACTTTGAAGCCGCACTGCTGAAGTTCGTTGAAAACTCGCATCCCGGTCTCCTGCAAAGTATCCGGGAGAAGAAGAGTTTGACTGACGAAATCATCGTGGATCTTAAGCAGGCTTTGTCCGACTTCAAAGAGATCTGGATGGAAAGAGCCACTGCCGCGGTGCCAGCCACAGCCGGCGCTTAGTATCTCAATCAATGCCGAATCTCCTGGACATCCGCCGGCGCATCAAGTCGGTGAAGAACACGCAGCAGATAACCAAGGCCATGAAAATGGTCTCGGCTGCGAAGCTCAAGCGCGCACAGGATCGCGTTGTTACCGCCCGGCCGTTTGCCAACAAGATGACTGAGGTTCTCGGCGGCTTGGCTGATCGAACTGATGAGAACTTTCATCATCCCTTACTCGACGCGCGCGGCGATGAACGCTACCTGCTGGTACTCGTGACTGCCGACAAAGGTTTGTGTGGCGCCTTCAATACGAATCTCATTAAGGCTGCGCAGGCTTTTATTCGCGACAACCCCGACAAGCAAATAGACATTCTGGCCATCGGTCGCAAGGGCCGAGATTTTTTTCGCCGGCGCGGTGCAAACCTGGTTGGCGAATACATTGGCGTCACCGGCAAGGGACGTGTTGATTTTTCTGAGGCGCTTGACATTGCTCGGGACGTTATCAAACGGTTCACCGAAAACGAAGAGATCGACAAGGCGTTTGTTATCTACAACGAATTCAAGTCTGTGTTGCAGCAACGCGTGGTAACTGAGCAACTCTTGCCCGTAGCTCGTGCAGCAACCGATGATGCGGAGCCTGCAACCGCAGACCAGCAACTAACTTTGGTCGACTACATCTACGAGCAGCCGCCGGCTGAGATCTTCGCGCGCCTGCTTCCGCGCCTCGTCGAAACACAAATCTTCCGCGCCTTGCTTGAATCGATCGCGTCCGAACAAGGCGCGCGCATGACGGCAATGGATTCCGCTTCCAAGAATGCGCGCGAACTGATCGATTCGCTGACGCTCAATATGAATCGAATCCGTCAGGCTGCGATCACAAATGAAATTATTGAAGTCGTTTCCGGGGCGTCAGCGCAATAGCCTGCGCAGTTAACCTAGCAATCGATAAAAGGGAAGCAGCGCGAGCGGCTTCCCTTTATACTTTCAGCTTCTGATGATTAGACAATCTGCACCTCAGCGACTTTGGCGTTATGGCCCACTGGTGTTTTGGATACTCCTCATTTCGTTGGCTTCGACAGACGGGTTTTCCGCGTCAAACACTTCTCGGATCGTTCGTCCCATCCTGCTGTGGCTTTTTCCTAATCTCAGCGAGGCCAAGTTGGCCGTCGCGCATTTTCTCGTGCGAAAGGCCGGACACTTCAGCGAGTATGCCGTACTGGCGTTTCTCGCCAGACGTGCGTTCATCACTTCTTCCCGGGAGTTCTTGCAGCGGTATTGGTTTCAATTGGGATTACTTCTCGTAGTTATATACGCCTTACTTGACGAGTTTCACCAAAGCTTCGTGCCGTCGCGAACGTCGTCGATTTACGACAGCGCTATTGATGTCGCCGGCGGTTTGGCCGTGCTGTTGCTCTTCAAGTTTTATGGCCGTGGTTCACACGAACGCGAAGTCGAGGTGTAGCCGGACCGCGAGCCAGGTTGCTTTCCCTTGAAGCTGCCTTTGTGCAATCATTTCCTCAGTCACCTGAAGGTGAACTAACGAACCGCGCGCGCCGTATTAAACACGGTGGCGACCTGCTCGCCGCCCAAAGGAGAAAACATGGGAATATTTGATGCCATCAAGTCGCAGTTTATTGAGGTTATCGAGTGGCTCGACGATTCGGGCAACACTTTGGTTTATCGGTTTCCGGTTCAGGGCCAGGAGATTAAAAACGGCGCGCGGCTGACGGTGCGCGAATCGCAAGCGGCTGTCTTCGTTCATCAGGGTCAAATCGCAGACGTGTTCGGTCCCGGCCTACACACCATCGATGGCGGCAACACGCCCGTCCTTACGAAGCTCGGCGCCTGGATGCACGGCTTCAATTCGCCCTTCAAAGCCGAAGTTTATTTCGTCAGCACGAAGCAGTTCACGGATCTAAAGTGGGGCACGTCAAACCCGGTGATGATGCGCGACACGGATTTCGGTATGGTGCGCCTGCGTGCTTTTGGTATTTACTCGATTCGCGTCAGCGATCCACAGGCTTTAATTAAAGAGATCGCCGGCACGAACGCACACTTCATAACGGAAGACATTGAAGGACAGCTCAAGCGAACGCTGGTCAGTGGTTTTAGTGACGCGCTGGCAGAGTCGAAGATTGCCGCGCTCGATCTCGCTTCAAATTACGATGAACTCGGCAAGTTCATTCGCACCAAACTCACCGACGACTTCAAGGGCTACGGTTTTGATCTTACCAAGTTTGTGATCGAAAACATTTCGTTGCCGGCCGAAGTTGAAGCGGCGATGGACAAGCGCACTTCAATGGGTGTCATCGGCGACGTGGGACGTTACGCGCAATTCCAGGCTGCGGACGCAATGCGCGATGCCGCACAGAACACAGGTGGCGGCGGCGCGGCAACGGGCGCCGGGTTGGGAGCGGGCTTCGCGATTGGCAACGCGATGGCCGGCGCAATGTCGAACGCGATGAATCAATCGAAGAGTGATGCGGGTAGTGGTGGCGCGAAGACGGCGTGTCCAAAATGCAACGCGGCAAACCTGGCGGGCGTCAAGTTCTGTAATGAGTGTGGCGCGAAAATGGAAGCGGCCGCGCCCGCGCCGTGTGCGAAGTGCGGAGCGCAGTTACAACCTGGCTCCAAGTTTTGTAATGAGTGTGGAACGAAAGTCGAATAGCTTCGACTCAAGGCTCCGACATCAACCACAAAGGCACGAAGACACCAAGCCAGCCAGGCTTAGAGCTTCGTGCCTTTTGTGTATTTGTGATGGGTAGCCATGTTACTCTGGGGCGCGACTCGACCAGCCCAGCCTCGATTTTGAATAGGATTTAATTCCATGCTCAGTCAGTTCAAACAACCACGACGAGTAGTTATTACCGGCATCGGTTGCGTCACGCCAATCGGCATCGGGCGCGAGAAATTCTGGACGGCGCTCACGCGTGGTGAAAGCGGCGTCCGCAAAATCGAAGCCTATGATGTCTCCGACTCGCCGGTCAAAATCGCTGCCGAAGTTCGCGATTTCGACTGGGAAGCGCAACTCAATCCGAAAGATCGAAAGCATGTTCCGCGCACCGTGCCGCTCGCCTTGGCCGCGGCCCGTGAAGCAATCGACGACGCAAAACTCTCGCCAACAGACTTCTCTTTAGAACAACGACGAGCGATGGGCGTGGTGCTGGGAACCGGCGGCGGCGGACTCGCGTTCACCGAACGGCAGTATTCCTACTGGTACGTTGGTCCAGTTAACAAAGCCAGCGTTTACACGATTCCGGCGTCAACGCACGGCGGCTTGTCGAGCGAACTCTCGATGGCGTTTGGACTGCGCGGTCTGTCGCATATCGTATCGACCGGTTGCACGAGTTCGACCGACGCGATCGCTTATGCCGCGCAACACATCGCGCTGGGCCGGCAGGATTTGATGTTGAGCGGCGGTGT